>NZ_VFYP01000002.1:300000-531905 GCF_006443685.1 Rhizobium glycinendophyticum
GATGATCTCACCGGGTTCGAACAGCTCACCGAGATGAACCAGACGACGACCGTCGTCGGTGCGGTCGATGACGATCTGATGGTTGCCGCTGAAGCCGAGGGTCACCCCGAAGATCTGGGTTTCGCTTTCGATGAATAGCATCGGGAAGCGATCGTGCGAGGTGCGGCCGCGGCGGTTCTCCTGGATCCAGGTGCCATTGCCCAGAAGCTCGCGCCGCGTCTGAAATTCGCGGCCCCATATGCCGGTAAAGCTCATCACCTGCACGTCACCTGCAGGCGCCAGGAAGGTCCCCGACATGCAGCGGTCGAGCTGGTAGTCTTCATGCCCGGTATTGGTAAGCGTGGTGGCCATGGATATGAGGCCCGACGCGTGGGCGGTCAGCGTAATTGCAAGCGAGAGACAGGCGACGGCGTCCACGCCAGTCAGAACCGTACGGTTACTATTGCGCCTAACAGTCCAACCGCCGAACTGCGCGACGAAATCACGGCCGCCACGATGTCCTGATATCGCCGGCCAGCCGAAGAAGCCCATGCCGCCCGTGGGCAGGAGAACCGCAGATGGAACAGCGATATCCATCCCATTGACGCGGCTGGAGCGCTCGATCTCGAACAGCGGATCGGCAGAAACAGGCTCGGCACCGAAAGACAGGATTTCCGGCATGCCGAGTTCCGGCAGACGCAGGCTGAGCGCCAGTTGGCCAGAATCGATGGTAATAATCTCGCTCATCCCTTGGTCGCTCCAAGCGTCAGGCCGGCAATAAAATGCCGTTGCATCAGGAAAAACATTGCGACCGGCGGCAGCGCCGCGACGATCGAACCGGCGGAAACCAGGTGCCAGGCCGCGACCCACTGGCCGTTCAGCGAATAAAGGCCGGCCGTCACCGGCATGGCATGCTGGCCCTGCACCAGGACCGTCGCCCAAAAGTAGTCGTTCCAGACAAAGGTGAAGACGAGCACGGAAAGGGCCGCAATCGCCGGGCGCATCAGTGGCAGCACGATGTAGCGAAAAATCCGCCATTCCGAGACGCCTTCGACGCGGGCGGATTCGATCAGCGCAAAGGGCAGGCCCTTGATGAAATTGCGCATGAAGAGCGTGCAGAACCCGGTCTGGAAAGCGACGTGAAAGAGCACGAGGCCGAGCGTGGTGTCATAGAGCCCGGCTCTGAGCGTCAGGTCGCGCACCGGCACCATCAGGATCTGGAACGGAATGAAGTTGCCGGCGACAAACAGGAAGAACAGGACGAGATTGCCCTTGAACTTGTAGACCGCGAGCGCAAACCCGGTGAGGCAGGACAGCGCCACGGCGCCGATCACGGTCGGGATCGTCACCTTGAACGAGTTGAGGATGTAGTAGCCGATCGGTGAGTTATTGAAGACCGCGGAATAATTTTCGAAGCCGGCAAAGCCCGAGGGGATGCCGAAATAGTTGCCAGCAGCGAGATCGCTGGCAGGACGAACCGACGTGATCGCCACTCCGATCAGCGGCAGAAGCCACAGCACGAGAGCAATGGGCAACAGCACTTGATAGCCAGTGCGGACGAAAGGTGATGCCTTCTGGATAGGAGTAGGAAACATCAGGCGTTCCTTTCCTGGGACAGCATGCGAACGATGAACAGCGAGATGAAGACCATCATGATCAGGAACAGCACGACGGCAATCGCCGCGCCATAGCCCATGCGGAAGCCGTATTCCGATAGCGCTTGTTCATACATGAAGTAGGAGAGAACCTCGCTCGATCCGTACGGGCCGCCGGCGGTCATGATTGATACGAGGTCGAAGGAGCGTAGCGAACCGATGACGGTCACCACCATGGCGATGAAGGTTGCGGGAGCCAGTTGCGGCAGAATCACGTACCACAACAGTTTGGCACCCTTCGCGCCGTCCATGCGGGCAGCCTCGACCTGTTCGGGATTGATGTTGTTGAGACCCGTCAGGTAGAGGATCATGCAATAGGCCGTCTGAGGCCAAAGACCCGCGACGATGATCCCGTAGGTGACGTAACGCTCGTCGGCGAGAATGGCGATCTGCTCGCCGGTGAGCCATTCGATGATCTTCGAGAACAGACCGAAATCCGGCGCATAGAACCACGTGAACATCAGACCCACGACGACTTGGCTGATCACGAAGGGGAAGAAGAACAGCGACTTGTAAAGCCGGATGCCGGGGACGGTCTGGTTGAGGAAGAGCGCGACGGCAAGACCGGCAGGGATCGACAGAAGGTAAAGAACGAGCCAGATCAGATTGTTCTTCAGCGACGTGTAGAAGGTGTCGTCATCGAGCAGCTCTACATAGTTCGCCATGCCGATCCAGGTCTTGGCCCCAAGCCCGTCCCAGTCGTGGAAACTGATCCAGATCGACTGGAAGATCGGCACAAGGACATAGACCAGGAACATGATGACGCCGGGCGCCAGGAACAGTGCAGGCGCCAGCTTCTGCTGGTTACGCTTCCAGAAGCCGGACGAAGGGGAGACGGCGTTGTTCACGGCGACACCTTTGGAAAAGTTTCGGGAACGGCAACCGGATGCCACGATCCAGAAGGACCATGGCACCCGGCGCAGGGAGCTCTTAGAGCTTACTTGTAGACGCGTGCGCGTACCTTCTCGAGACGCTCGAGAATGGCATCCAGCTTGTCGGGCTTGACCATGAATTCCTGGAAACCTTCCATCCCGGCCTTTGCCATTTCGGCATTGGCGTCACGATCGTAGAATTGCGCCAGCGCGTGGGCGTTGGATAGCATCTCGAAGCCGGCCTTGAGGAACGGATCTGCCGGCTGTTCCGCCTTGTTGTTCACAGGCAGCTGGCCGAGCGTCGCGTTCATCTTGGTCTGGGCTTCCGGCGAAGCGAGGTAGGCGAGGAACTTCTTCGCGTCTTCCTTGTTCTTCGCACCCGACGGGATGTGGAAGGTATCGGTCGGAGCTTCTTCGGACACCGGGATTCCGGGGGTGATTTCCGGGAACTGCAGGAAGCCGATCTGGTCTTCCTTCAGACCGCCGTCTTTCATGGTTGCAACGGCGAAGTTGCCCATCAGATACATGGCAGCCTTGCCCTGCACCATCTGCGGAATGGCATCCTGCCAGTCGATGGCGGCATGGTTCTCAATGAAGTAGCCGGCCTTGACCAGTTCACCCCACTTTTCGAACACGGCCTTCACGCGCGGATCGGTATACGGCACCTTGCCGGAGGTGAGCTCCATGTGGAATTCGTAGCCGTTGACGCGCAGGTCGAGATAGTCGAACCAGCCGCCCGTCGGCCACAGCGCCTTGGTGCCGATGGTGATCGGCGCAATGCCGGCAGCCTTCAGCTTTTCGCAGGCAGCAAGAAATTCGGCCCAGGTCTTCGGCGGCGTGATGCCCTGTTCGGCGAAGATGTCCTTACGATAGTAAATGCCCCACTGGTAGTAGGTGTAGGGCACACCCCACTTCTTGCCATCGATGGTCATCGAGGCGGAAGCCGACTTCAGCTGATCGTTGAGGCCGTTCGCTTCCCAGACGTCCGTGACGTCTTCGAAGAGGCCTGCCTTGACGAAGGGCTCCATGCGGTTACCGGCATACCAGGCAGCGACGTCAGGTGCGTCAGCGGTCAGGAAGTTGCGAATGGCCGACTTGTAGCCTTCGTGGTCGAAATTGTTCCACTTGACCGTGATGTCCGGATTAGCCTTCTGGAAGTCGGCAATCAGCTCTTCCATGGCCTTCTTCGGCGCCGGGTCGGAATGGTCGGAATTGAGGATGATCTCACCGGCAAACGCGGTGGACGAAAAGAGCGCAGCGCTCAAGGCGAGCCCGCTCAGGCTTTTGAAAAGGGTCATGTTTTCCTCCCTATGACCGGCATGCATCGAGTATGTGCAGCTCACCGTCCCGGATCCCACCGGGCATAAGATAAGCTCATCTTGATCATCCGATTCAAACCCGTAATAATCTACCGACATTTGGGCAAACTTCTCCGGGATCCTAAGCTTGGAATCACCAGAACCACTGCTTCGCGATGAATCGGTTCCCGTGCATCCGGAGCACGATCCACGTCATCCGTTGGTGATCTTTGGCGACCATCGCTTCTGCGCTGGCGAAAGCCTGACCGTGCACAAGATGGCAGGTCCGCATATGCACAGTCAGATCGAGCTGAACTTCGTGCTGTCTGGAGCCATGACCTATTGGTTTGACGGCCGAGAGCTGACGGTCGATGAAGGCCGCCTCTGCCTGTTCTGGGGGATGATCCCGCACCAGGTGATCGATCGCCGGGAGGGGACGCAGTTCATCTGCCTCTACGTGCCGATGTCCGTCTTTCTCGGCCTTGCCAATCTCAACCGTTTCCGCGACGCCGTCTTCCGTGGCGCCATGATCGAGGCGCTACATATCCGCCCCTACGACAGGGATATCTTCGAGCGCTGGCGTGAGGAGCTGCTGGCAGGCGATCCGGATCTCATGGAGATCGTACGCAACGAACTGACGGCACGTGTTCTCAGGGTCGAGCGTGAAGGCTGGCGCGACCTGCGCGAGGAAGGCTCGGCCATCGCCAATTTCAGCGCCAATGAAAGCGAACGGGTCGAGCACATCGAGCGCATGCTGCGCTTCATCGCCGAACATGCGCTGGAAGAGATTTCCGCCGAAGACGTCGGGCGCGACGTCGGCCTGCACCCAAACTATGCGATGGCGATCTTCAAGCGCGCTGTCGGCCACACGATCAACCAGGCTATCGTCCGACATCGCCTCGACACGGCCCAGTCGCTGCTGATTTCGACGGATCTATCGATCACCGACGTTGCCTTCGAAAGTGGCTTCGGCTCCGCGTCGCGCTTTTACGAAGCTTTTGCCGATCGGTTTCGGGAAAAACCGACAGCCTTCAGACGCCGCATGCGCTCCAAGGGAACCCCGGCTGCGGCATGATCTCCGGCGTTGGCCACCAACAGCTGCGAGTCAGCCTGTAGCAATACGCTTCAGCTCCGGCGTGGCGATGCCAGGGCACCAGTCCATGAAGCCGACAAACCGTCGCTGGATTTTCTCTGCGTGATTACCGGCAATATCGCTCAGCCGATGCTTGAGATAGGGATTGCGGAACCGCGCCAGGGTCGTCTCGACATAGGCTTGCGCCTCATCGCCCAACCCATGGCTCTCGAAACCGGGGATCACTTCGCTTTCGTAAATCCCGCTCAGATAAGCCGAGATCGCTCCATCCTCCAGAATTTCCCGCACAGTTTCTTCCACATGACGTCCGTCCTTCAACCAGCGTTCGGCAAGCAGCGTGTGGCCGAGATTAAGGATATGGAGTTTCAGCTTTTCATAGGGCGTGAGGTCGGGCACGACGCGGATCGCCGGATGGGTGCAGGGTACGACCAGACAGGGCTGCTGTTCGATCGCCCACAAGGCATAGGGCTCCGCGATCGCGCCTGCCGGCTCGATCGGCTCGGAGACGATGCGGTCGACGAGCGAATTCGCCCAGACGACATCAGATGAAAGCCACGTTTGAAACCCGGCATCCGGCCCGTGTTCTGCAGCAAGCCGCATGATAAGTGCCTGCAGCACCTCGCCGTTGCGCGAAATGAGCTCGCACGGCAGGATCGTGAGCGCCCGCCCGCCACCCTGATATCGGGCCTGAAGAAGTGCCAGCAGCTTCATCGGGAAGGATCTTGGCACGCCTTCCAACCCGTCCTGATCGGCAAGCGCATAACCCCTGTCACCAGTGTTCGAGAGAACCACCTCGGCCTCCTCGACAAAGACGCGGCGGACTTCTTGCCAGTCGGTCGCGGTTGAAAGGGCCCGACGGACACTGCGAACCCGCACCTCCCTCTCCACCGGTGTGGTCCCCTCCATACCCCTGACGATCACAGGGAAACCATTCTGTGCAGCAAGCGCGCCGACCCGTGTTGCGCGGCCCGGATCACCGCTCGTCTGGACAACCGTGATTGGCCCGATCGCATGGCCATGGTCGAGCGCTTCACTAACAAATAGATCCGCATGCGCCTGGAGGAAGCGGCTCGTGCCGAACTGTAAAATCGGTGTATTCATGGGTTCAGGCAGCCTCTTGGATGGATTGCAGCAAGGTCTCACGCGCTGACTTAAGATGCTGCCGGCAAGCCTTTTCGATCCTGGTCGGGTCGCGAGAAAACAAGGCGTGGATGTAGTCGAGATGCTCCTCAAGCGCCCGGGCATTGCGGGCACGGGCATTCGTCTTGTTCCACTGGTAGTGGTAGTGAAAGACGATGGCGATGATGTCGTAGAAATCGATGATGAAGCGATTGCTCGATGCCCGCTGCACCAGAAGATGGAAGCGCTCGTCGAGCTCGGAAAACTCGGTGTAGCGCTTATCGATGTCGCCGAGCAGCTCATGGTGCTGCGCCTCGACTTCACGGAGTTCATCCCAGGCTGGGTGATCCTCCGCCAGATGGGCAAAACCGATGGCGGAGCGCAGTTCGAACATCTCGCGCACTTCCGTCAATTCCAGCGCGAACTCCCGTGTAAAACCTTTGAGCACCCAATGGCTATTGGGACGCTTCTCAATCAGTCCGAAGCGACTGAAGCGAATGAGAAACTCGCGCACGCTCGTCGTCCCGATGCCGATCTCTCGGGCGAGTTCCAGCTCGTTGATCTGCATGCCAGGCTGCGCGCCACCTGCCAGGATCCGCCGCATGAAACTGCGTTCGATGATCTCCGACAGAGAGTCGGTTTCTTCCGCAGGAAAGTAATCGCCCTTTTTTGGCCGCCTCAAGACCGTCTTCGCCCGCTTGTCCCAGGTGATCAGGCCAAGCTCCCCGAGGCGCGTCAAGACGGCACGCACGGTCGTGCGGCTGACGCCGAGAAGACCACCCAGTTCCGGCTCGGAAGGCAGGGTATCGGTGTCCTCGATCAGCTTCAGCGTTCGGTTATAGGCGTCCTTGAAGACGGTGTTTTGTTTGGCCATGGATCTGCCGCGGTTGTTTTTGTTGCTCCTGCGCAAGGCGCTCTTTCCGCTGTAGCCTCAATCACATGGAAAGAGAACAACTCGCAAAAAGAAGGGGATAGATCACATATTACTTGTCTGCCTGCTTCCTCCGGACGACCGTTTCCACGGTTTCGTCATTTGTTGCCATCATACCCATTGACGAGCAACTGTCTATTGCCGATAAAAGACAAAAGCAGACGAACCGGACATTCTACCGGTCGCAAGGGAGAGAAAACGGGTGACTAAGCAAGCCTGCATTCTGTTGTCGCCGGAAGACAATGTCGCCGTAACCACTGTTGCGATCGAAGCGGGGCATGTCCTGCCCGGTGGCGCCGCAGCTTCGGCCAAGATCGACCCCGGCCACAAGGTCGCTGTCCGTGCCATCCACAAAGGCGAACCCGTGGTCAAATATGCCCAGGCAATCGGGCGCGCGACAACGGATATCGCAGCGGGCGAACACGTTCACTCCCACAATCTCGCTTTCGATGAAGACCGCCTATCGGTGTCCGGCCTGGCGCAACCGGAGGGCGCGACTGAGGCGGACAAGGCACGCACCTTCATGGGATACCGCCGCGCCGATGGCCGCGCCGCGACCCGCAACTATATTGGCATCATTGCCAGCGTGAACTGTTCCACCACAGTCTGTCGCGCAATCGCGGATGCAGCAAATCGCTCGATCCTGCCGCATTACGAGGGCATCGACGGCTTCGTTCCAATTGTCCACGACCAAGGCTGCGGCATGAGTTCGACGGGCGACGGCATGCGCACGCTTCATCGAACGATAGCCGGCTATACGAGACATGTGAATTTCGGTGGCGTCCTGATGGTCGGCCTCGGCTGCGAAGTCAATCAACTCACGCTCTACGGTCAGAGCGGCGCCGGAGCTTCGAAGCGGCACTTCAACATCCAGGATGCGGGCGGCTCCCGCCGGGCGGTCGAAAACGCGCTTGCGATCCTCAAGGAGATCGCAGCGGAAGTCGGCACGATGCGCCGCGAACCGATCTCCGTTAGCGAGATCATCGTCGGCCTGCAATGCGGCGGTTCCGACGGCCTCTCCGGCATCACGGCCAATCCTGCACTCGGCGTAGCGGTCGATCTTCTGGCCGGTGCCGGTGGAACGGCAATTCTGTCGGAGACTTCAGAGATCTATGGCGCCGAACATCTTCTGCGCAGCCGCGCCGTCAACGAAGACGTCGCCATCAAGCTAGACGGCCTCATCTCCTGGTGGGAAGCCTATGTCGCGCAGCACGGCGCCTCGCTCGACAACAATCCCTCTCCCGGCAACAAGAAGGGTGGCCTCACCACCATCCTGGAAAAGTCCCTTGGCGCGGTCGCAAAGGGCGGGCGCTCGCCGCTTAAGGCCGTCTATAATTATGCAGAGCGGGTTACCGAACACGGCCTCGTCTTCATGGATACCCCCGGCTATGATCCTGTCTCGGCCACGGGCCAGGTCGCGGGCGGCGCCAACGTGATTGCCTTCACCACCGGCCGCGGCAGCTGCTTCGGATCGCGTCCTGTGCCCTCGATCAAGCTCACCAGCAACACGGCCCTTTACCGGTCGATGGAAGAGGACATGGACATCGACTGCGGCGTCATCGCCAGTGGCGATGCCTCCGTCTCCGGGCTCGGCCGCGAGATCTTCGACCTGATCATCGAGACGGCCTCGGGTCAGAAGACCAAGAGCGAGCTCTTCGGCTACGGCGACAATGAATTCGTGCCCTGGCACCTCGGTGCCACGCTCTGATCGACGAAACGACACGGAAATTGACACGATGAAGACCAGACGTATCGGCAAGACGGACCTTCAGGTCACCGAATACAGCTTCGGCACGGCGCCGCTCGGCGGTCTATACCGCGCCTGCCCGCGCGACGCCGCCATGGCGACCCTGCAGGCTGCTTGGGACAACGGCATTCGCTATTTCGACACCGCGCCGCACTACGGCTTCGGCCAAGCCGAACGGTATGTTGGTGACTTCCTGCGCGACAAGCCGGAGGACAGCTATGTTTTGTCCACCAAGGTTGGACGCCTGCTCGCTCCGGTGCCGAAGGATCAGATCCCGAAGGTCGGCTTTGTCGATCCCCTGCCCTTCAAACTGGTCTACGACTACAGCTATGACGGCATCATGCGCTCGGTCGACTTCAGCTATGCCCGTCTCGGCCTGAACCGGATCGATATCCTCTATGTGCACGATATTGGCGTCTATACGCACGGCCGCGAGGTGAATGACCGCTATGTCAAACAGCTGCGTGACGGTGGCTACCGCGCCCTGCAGGAGCTGAAGTCCTCAGGCGCCATCAAGGCCTTCGGCCTCGGCGTCAACGAGGTTCCTGCCTGCCTCGATATGATGGCGGATATCGACATCGACGTTATCCTGATGGCCGGCCGCTATTCGTTGCTCGACCGGTCTGCTGTCGAAGAACTGCTGCCGCTCTGCGAAAAGCGCGGTACCTCCATCACTGCAGGCGGGGTATTCAATTCCGGCATCCTTGCGACCGGCGCAGTGCCCGGTTCGCATTTCGACTACACGCCGGCGACAGATGAGATCTTGGGCAAGGTGCGAGCGATGGAGGCCGTAGCAGCTGAAGCTGGCAAGCCGCTCGCGCAGTTTGCACTCCAGTTCCCACTGCATCATCCGGCGGTCGCCTCAGTGATCATCGGCACGGCACGGCCCGAAAGCCTGAACCGCAATATGGCCCTCACCCACGACGAATTGTCGGCATCGGCCTTCGCATCGTTCGAACCGCATACACTGGTCGCACCGCCGCTCGGCGATGCACCCGTCCGAGAATAGGAGCGACCATGCTGAAGGGTATTCATCCCCTGCTCGGACCTGAACTTCTGCATGCAATCGCCACCATGGGCCATGGCGACGAGATCGTCATTGCCGACGGAAACTTTCCGGCCAGCACGATCGGGCCGCCGGTCGTTCGTGCCGATGGAGTGGGTGCCGTCCAAATCCTCGAGGCTATCCTCGCCCACATGCCGCTCGACCAGTTCACCGACAAGGCAGCCTGGCACATGCAAGTCGTCGGCGACCCCGCCGCTAAACCGGAAATTTGCCAGGAGTTCCAGGCAACGATCACACGGCTTGCGGGTGGGTTCGAACTGGCCTCGCTGGAGCGCTTCGCCTTCTACGAGCGCGCGGCAGAAGCGGCCTATATAGTCGCGACGACGGAGCTTCGCATTTATGGAAACGTCATTCTGAAGAAAGGTGTCGTGTATCCGGAGGAGGCCCATCGGGTCTGAGGAGGCCCGGCGGAAAACTCCCAGAAACAAAAGGGCAAAGCTGGATGGGAGTCCATTTTTGCTCACTTGCATTCTCCAGATTGCTGGAGTAGCTTGCCTCGATAAAATGTTTTTTATCGATAAAGATCATCCCGGTTGCGTTCTGCGGGTTGGTTTCACCGGAGGAACAGGACGCGTTGAGAGGAGAACCCACATGACCATTCTGAAGAGCATGACCCGCCGCGCCCTCATGGGCATCGCCGGTGCCGCAATGATGACCTCGATGATGCCGGCTGCCGGCTTCGCTCAGGACGTCACCATCCCGATCATCGTTAAGGATACCACGTCCTTCTATTGGCAGATCGTGCTCGCCGGCGCTCGCGCCGCTGGCAAGGATCTCGGTGTCAGCGTTCCAGAACTCGGCGCTCAGTCGGAATCCGACATCAATGGCCAGATCAGCATTCTCGAAAATGCCGTCGCTGGTAAGCCGGCTGCCGTCGTCATCTCGCCGACCGAATTCAAGGCACTCGGCAAGCCGATCGACGAAGCTGCAAAGTCCGTTCCGATCATCGGCATCGACTCTAGCGCCGATTCCAAGGCTTTCACCTCCTTCTTGACCACCGACAACGTCCAGGGCGGCCGCATTGCCGCTGACGGTCTTGCCGCGGCCATCAAGGAAGCGACCGGCAAGGAAGAGGGCGAAATCGCCATCATCACCAGCCTGCCGGGCGTCGGCTCTCTCGATCAGCGCCATGAAGGCTTTATGGAACAGATCAAGGCCAAGTATCCGGGCCTGAAGGTCGTCGCCGACAAATATGCTGACGGCCAGGCCACCACCGGCCTCAACATGATGACCGACCTGATCACCGCCAACCCGAACCTCGTCGGTGTCTTTGCGTCCAACCTGATCATGGCGCAGGGCGTGGGCCAGGCGATCGCCGAAAACAAGCTCGGCGACAAGATCAAAGTCATCGGCTTCGACTCGGACGAAAAGACCGTCGGCTTCCTGAAAGAAGGCGTGCTGGCCGGCCTGGTTGTCCAGGACCCCTACCGCATGGGCTATGATGGCGTGAAGACAGCACTTGCCGTCTCCAAGGGCGAGAAGGTGGAAACCTTCGTCGACACGGGCGCAAACCTCGTGACCAAGGCCAACATGGCTGAACCCAAGATCGATGCCCTTCTGAACCCGAAGGTCAACTGATCTGATGATGTCGCGCGCGGCCGAGGGCGGCGCGTGGCAGACCAGGGAACGGCACCCGGGTCAGCTTGGCTGATCCGGGATGTCCGCTGTCGCGGGAGGATGAACATGACTGGACTACATGAACTGAGCCACCGGCATGATGGCGAAACGCAATACCTGGAGACGGATCGCATCCCGCCGGGAACACCAATTCTCGAACTGATCGGCCTTCAGAAGAAATACGGGGCCGTGGAAGCGCTGAAGCCCGCGACCATTTCCTTTCTGGCAGGCGAAATCCACGCCATCGTCGGCGAAAACGGCGCCGGCAAGTCCACTCTCATCAAGCTGCTGACCGGTGTGATTCCGCGCACATCCGGCGAAATCCGCTGGTGCGGAAAGAATGTAGCCTTGGCAACGCCCAATGAGGCCATCAGCCGCGGAATCAATGCCGTCCACCAGGAAGTCGTGCTTTGCCCGCATCTCTCGGTGGCAGCCAACATGTTTCTCGGCGACGAAATGTCGTCCGGCGGCATCATGCGCAAGGCCGCCATGACCACGGCCGCGCAGAATGTTCTCGACGATCTCGGCTTCAACTTGCCTGCCGGTGAAACACTGGCCAATCTCACCATCGGCCAGCAACAGCTGGTCGCCACCGCCCGCGCCGCCATGCGCGGTATCCGTTTCCTTATTTTCGATGAACCGACGGCCTATCTGACGCGCCAGGAATCGGCTCAACTCTTCCGGCTGATCCGCCGGCTGCAGGCGGAAGGCGTGACCATCGTCTATATCAGTCACCGCATGGAAGAAGTCTTCGAACTCGCCGACCGCGTCTCGGTCCTACGCGACGGCACCCATGTCGGCACACGCCTGATCGGCGAGACCAATGACGCCGAGCTGATCTCGCTGATGATCAATCGCTCGATCGAACAGATCTATCACAAGGAAAAGCTGCCGATCGGCGCGACCATCCTGGAGGCCAAGGGACTTTCGGGGCCGGGCTTCAATGATATCTCATTGTCCGTGCGCGCGGGCGAAATCGTCGGCCTCTATGGTCTGATCGGCGCCGGTCGCAGCGAATTCGCGCTTGGTCTTTACGGCCGCCAGAAGGTGACGGGCGGCGAGGTTTTCTGGGACGGCAACAAGGTCTTGATCGACAACGAGCGTAAGGCGATGGATCTCGGCATTGCGCTGGCGCCGGAAAGTCGCCGCGACCAGGGCCTATGTCTAAACCTACCCATCGGCCTCAACATCAACCTGCCGATCTTTGATCGCCTCAGCCGTGGTCTCACGATCAGCCGCAGTCGCGAACGGGCCAATGCCGACAAGCAGATCAACGACTTGAAGATCAAGACACCGACCCGCGCTGTACTCGCCTCGGCGATGTCGGGCGGCAATCAGCAGAAGATTGTCATCGGCAAATGGCTGAGCCATGGTGCCAGACTGTTCATTTTCGACGAACCGACGGTCGGCGTCGACGTCGGCACCAAGGCCGAAATTTACCGGCTTTTCGCAGAACTCCTGAAGCAGGGCGCGGGCATCATCCTGATCTCCTCCTATCTTCCGGAGGTCTATGAACTCTCCGACCGGCTGCATGTCTTCCGCCAGGGGAGATTGGTCGCGAGCCACGACTATCGCGGTGCCTCACATGAAGACGTGCTGACGGAAGCCATCGGCGTGTGAGCCGAACATCGACACACGGACCATACGAAAAAAGACGACAGGGAGAACGACCATGAGCCTGGACACCACCGAGACGAAAGTTGCGCCGAAGCGAGGTATGAGCATCCTGTTCAGCCTGACGCTTCTCGGCCTCTTGCTCTTCCTCTGGCTCATCCTCGGTTTTGCCACCAACAGCTTCTGGACGCCCAACAACATCAGCAACCTGCTGCGTCAGGGCGCGATGACGGCAATTCTCGCCGTCGGCCAGACCTTTGTCATCATCACCTCCGGCATCGACCTCTCCGTGGGCGCCGTCGTCGGGTTCGCCAGCGTCATCGTCGCTTGGTTCCTCGCGGCGGGCCTTCCAGTTTGGCTGGCGATCATCCTCACCCTTCTCATGGGTGTCGCGATCGGCATGTTCCACGCATTCGGCATTGTTCGGATGGGCCTGCCACCCTTCATCATCACTCTGGCCACGCTGACGTCGTTGCGCGGCATCGGCCTCCTTATCACCAATGGTTCGACCATTTCGATCACCGACGAGGCCTTCACCAACTTCGCCCGTGCGGATTTCCTCGGCATTCCCAGCCTCTTCTGGATGGTCATAGTGGTGGCGATCCCGGCCTATGTCTTCCTGCACTTGAGCCGCTGGGGCCGTTATCTCTTCGCCGTCGGCTCTAACAGTGAAGCCGCGCGCCTGTCCGGCGTCAACGTCAACCGCACGATCTACTTGGCCTATATCCTATCTTCGACCTGTGCGGCCTTCGTCGGCATCCTGCTTGCCTCGCGCATCGGCATCGGCAATGCCACCCAGGCTGAAGGCTGGGAACTACAGGCAATCGCCTCCTCGGTTATCGGTGGCACCAGCCTGTTCGGCGCGGTCGGTTCTGTCCAGGGACCGCTCCTCGGCGCCTTCATTCTCGCCACCATCAACAACGGCGCGAACCTCTTGAACGTCAACTCTTTCTGGCAGCGCATCATCACCGGCGCCCTGATCATCCTGATCGTCTATTTCGACCAGCTTCGCCGCCGCGGCAGCCGATGATCTCAAGGCGGGAGGGACAGAAGACTTCCTCCCGCTTTCCATGCCAGAACAGTGCCTGTTTTCCGAAAGGACAATGTGATGAAAGCCGCGCTCTGCGTTCAACCCGGTCAGCTTGATATCGTCGAGCGCGTCAAGCCCGCAAAGCCGGGGCCGGGTGAGGCGCGACTAAAGGTCAGCCATGTCGGCATCTGTGGCACCGACTACCACATCTTCGAGGGAAAACACCCCTTCCTCGAATATCCCCGTGTCATGGGTCACGAGATATCGGCCGTCGTCGCCGAAGCCGGCGAGGGCGTCAATCTTGCACCCGGCACGCCTGTCATCGTCAACCCCTACATCGCCTGCGGAACCTGCATCGCGTGCCGCAAGGACAAGCCAAATTGCTGCACGGCCATCCGTGTTCTCGGCGTCCATGCCGACGGCGCCATGTGCGAGGAGATCCTCGTTCCTGCCACAAACCTCTATCCGGCGGGCGACCTGTCTCTGGAAGCAGCTGCGACCGTGGAATTCCTCGCTATCGGTGCCCATGCCGTGCGCCGGTCGATGAC
Source organism: Rhizobium glycinendophyticum (assembly GCF_006443685.1). NCBI lineage: Bacteria > Pseudomonadati > Pseudomonadota > Alphaproteobacteria > Hyphomicrobiales > Rhizobiaceae > Peteryoungia > Peteryoungia glycinendophytica. Next base: position 314,570 of record NZ_VFYP01000002.1, read on the forward strand.
ACCGGCCGGCTCGCGCTCCCTCGTGATCGGTGCTGGCCCCATTGGCCTCGGAACTGCAATCTTCGCCCGCATTGCCGGCCATGAAGTGACATTGCTGGACACCAGCCCGGAGCGCCTCACCATGGCTTCCGAACGGTTGGGCTTCTCTTCAGGCATCCTCGCTGGCAACGGCGTTGACGCAAAAGTTGCTGAACTGACCGGTGGCGAAGGCTTCGACACCGTCTTCGACGCAACGGGTTACCGCGCCTCGATGGAAAAAGCTTTCCATTTCGTTGCCCATGGCGGAAACCTGGTGCTGGTGAGCGTCGTCAAGGAAGACATCACCTTCTCCGACCCGGAATTCCACAAGCGCGAAATGATGCTGATCGGCAGTCGCAATGCGACGAGGGTCGATTTCGACCATGTCCGGCAATCGATCGCCAATGGGGCCGTGCCGGTGGAGCAGTTGATCACGCACCGAACCACGCTGGATGACGTGTCCAGGGACCTGCCGCGTTGGGCGAGCGAAAAGACCGGCCTGATCAAGGCTGTGATCAAGATCGGCGGATGACCGGCAGACTGCCGATCCCCTCCGCCGATCTGCAAAGGTTCAGGCCTGCAGGAAACGGGTGATCGTGTCGATCTCACCCTGCGAGATTTCATGTCCACCGGTATGCAGGAAAGTCTCAACCGCCGCTCCCTGCCCGTTGAAATAACCGGCCAGCGCTTCCGTCAGCGGCAACGGGCAGATCGGGTCCCGTTGGCCGGCCGTGATCAGCACGTTTGCGCCTTTCAAGCCCGGCTGCGGCGCGGGCTGGAATGGGATGAGCGGATGCATGAGAGCGACGCGGTCGAAGAGATCAGGGGCTTCGAACAGCACCGATGCGAGAATATTGGCGCCATTGGAATAGCCGAGCCCATAAACCGGCCGGTCGGGATGCTGCGCCTTGTGCGCCCGGATGAACGCGATCATCTGCCGGGTGCGGAGCGCCAGATCCGCCATGTCATAGACGCCCTCGCCGGTGCGGCGGAAGAAGCGGTTGGCGCCATATTCGGAAACGTCGCCACGGGGCGATACGACACCGGCATCCGGCAGAATGCGCTCGATCAGCCCCGGAAACTGATGCTCGTCCCCACCGGTGCCATGGAAGGTGAAGACCAGCGGGGCCGAACCTTTAGGGGCCTCGTAGTGATGGACGTAGCTTGTAGTCGTCATGATATCCTCCGTCGCCAACGCGACGCCGGCGCTAGGCCGGCGCCTGCCTTGCGCCTGGTCTCTCGGTTCAATCCTGGATCGGGGGCAAATGGGCCTCGATCTGCGAGCGATACTGCTGGTAGCGGGTCGGTAATTTCAGCGCCTCCCCGAGATGCGCGGTGTCCTCGTCGCGATTGAAACCGGGCTCGTTCGTGGCGATTTCGAACAGCACACCGCCGGGCGTGCGGAAATAGATCGCCCAGAAGTAATCGCGGTCGATGACCGGGGTCACCTGGTAACCGGTGTCGAGAAGCGCCTTGCGGACTTCGAGCTGGGCGGCACGGTCTTCAACGGCAAAGGCGACGTGGTGCACGGATCCGGCCCCCTGCGCGGCACGGCTGGCACCCGGCAGCACTTCGAGATCGATATAGTCGGCACCATTGCCGCCTGGCACGGCGTAGCGGACGAATTCACCCTGCTTCTCCACGGCCTGATAGCCCATGAACTTCAGAAGTTCGCCGGTGGCGCCTTCGTCCCGTAGACGCATGGTTACGCCACGAAACCCATGAATGCCTTCCGAAACACCGACAGGTCCATCGGCGAACGGCAGACGATCGTCGCCATCGACTTCAGCCAGTGAAAAACCATCTCCATCCGGGCCGGCGAATCGCAGCCGGCTTTCACCGAATAGCGAATAGGGAGCAAGTTCCTTGACGCCTTCCTGAGCAAGCCGTTCCTGCCAGAAGCCGAGCGTGCCTTTTGGCACCGAGAAGACCGTATCCGCGACCTCGCCAGCACCACGTGCACCCTTGCCCATATTCTGGAAGGGAAAATAGGTCATGACCGAACCGGCATTGCCGACTTCGTCGCCGTAGTAGAGATGATAGACGTCAGGCGCGTCAAAATTGACTGTCTTCTTCACCCGGCGCAGGCCGAGGGTCTTGGTGAAGAAGCGATTGTTCTCCTGCGCATCGGCAGCCATCGAGGTGACATGGTGCAGGCCTTTGATCTGGGTAAGCATGGCTCTGATCCTTTCCCGGCACGACTGCCGGCGGTGTTGATGGAGCCAATATGCGGTCTGGATTATCGGTTTAGAATAGCGATAATATTGCAGATATTATTCCGTCGGGAGCAATAATTATGGGCGAACTGGAATCGATCCGTACCTTCCTTGCCGTCGCCAATCAGAGCAGCTTCATTGGGGCCGCTCGTCTGCTTGCCAGCACGCCGGCTTCCGTCACGCGCACGGTTTCTGCACTCGAAGAAAGGCTGGGTGTGCAACTCCTGCTGCGAACCACCCGAAAGGTGTCGCTGACCTCCGCCGGTGCCGCCTATGCGGCCCGCGTTGCCCCGCTTGTCGAGGGGCTGGCCCGGGCCACCGAAGAGACGAGAGACTTGCAGAAAGTAACGGCTGGATCGCTGCGGGTATCGGCGCCCATGTCGCTTGGCATGAAGGTCCTGCCGAGTGTGCTCAGCCAGTTTTCACTCATCCATCCGAAGACAAGCGTCGCGATCGATCTATCCGACCGCTTCGTTGATATCGTTAAGGAGGATTACGATCTGGCGATCCGCATCTCCGGCCCGCCCACCGACAAATCGACGATCTGGCGAAAGATCAGACCTGTCCCCCGCCTGCTGGTCGCCTCCCCCAGTTTTCTCAGCCTGCATGGCGCTCCGCAACAGCCCGAAGACCTGGTAAACCTGGAATGCCTCAGCTACCACGACCATTCTAAGACGGAAATATGGGAACTCACGCGCAACGGCTATACCCGCATCGTTGAGGCTCGGGGCCGCTTTTCAGTCAACAACGGTGACTTCCTCGGCGAGCTCGCCCTAGCCGGTGAAGGCGTTGCGCTTTTACCTCGCTTTATCGTCGAAGACCACTTGAGGTCGGGCCGGCTGGTCGAGGTCCTTCCGGACTGGAGCGCGCCGGACATCTGGCTTACACTGTATTACCCGCCCTACGAGCACCTTCCGCTCAGGGTGGCCACGTTTTCAGATTTCTTCGAAGCCTATGTAAAGGAACGCTGGGGAGAAACAGTAGACGCCTAGCTCAGCGCGGGCGCTCGAAAAACTCGCCGATCTCACGCGCGATACGGTCCGTCGCGATGGGTGCGTCGACCTTTTTGACACGCTCAAACAGGCTCTGAGGGATAGCAGCCTTGCGCGCCTCGGCCAGTCCTTCAAAAAAGCTCGGCGTGAATTCCGGATGCGGTTGATAGGACAGCCCCCAATCGCCGTAGCGGATCACGGCATTCTCGCAGGCCTCGGTCTTGCCGACAACCTCGGCGCCGTCCGGCACCGTCAGGACCTGGTCCTGGTGCCAGGCAAGCAGAACCTGCTCCTCACCGGTGTCTGACCGTCTATAGGTGACCGGTCCCGCAGACCACCCGCCCTTGAATTTCTCGACATGGCCACCGAGAGCCTTGGCCATCACCTGGTGTCCAAAACAGATCCCGACCATAGGCACCTTCGCGGCATGCACATCACGAATGAACTGTTCGAGCCGACGGATCCAGTCATGCTCTTCGTAGACGCCGAACTTCGAACCCGTCAGCAACCATCCGTCAGCATCCTCGGGGGAGGAAGGAAATTCCCCGTCGACGACGAAGTAACGCTTGAACTGGAAGTCGAATCCGCCGAGCAGGCGCGTGAACATGTCGGCATAATTGCCGTACGTCTCCTCAAGTTCAGCCGGGGAATGGCCGGTAACGAGAATGCCGATGGTCTTCTTTGTCATGTTCAGTCCCTGGAGCCGCTCAAGGCACATCCTTCGCGCCGCGCAAATCAACGGCAATGACTATACCAAATGCCACTTTGATCAAATTTCAAGGGAAGCAATGATTGCAAGGTAAAATATGCTTGTATCACCGCTTGGCCAGCCCTTTATAGAGATCTCAATCAGACAGTGGTTTGGTCAAAAATGGCAGTGGGCGAACGCAAGACGGAGGAATCAGTCAAGCAAAGGGTCTATCGGACCTTGCGCGCACGGGTAATGTGTGGCGCTGTCGCTCCAGGGCTTGCGATCACCATTCAGGGCGTAGCGGCCGACCTTAGTGTGAGCACCATGCCCGTGCGCGAAGCCCTACATCGGCTGGTAGCCGAGGGCGCTCTTGAGCATATGGACAATCGGCGCGTGCGAGTACCGCGCATGACCCCGGCCAAATTCGAAGAGATCATCGCCGCGCGTCTGGCACTTGAGCCTCTGGCTGCCGAGCGCGCCTTGCCACACATCGACGAAGCGCGCCTTTATCGCCTTCAGAAGATCGACGCCGATATCGGTGAGGCCTATGCGGCCGACGACCTCTTGCGTTCCACCGAGCTCAATTTCGCCTTTCACCGCACGATGTACGAGCCAAAGGCCGCCACGGTCCTGCTGGACCTGATGGAATCCGTCTGGCTGCGCCTTGGTCCTTTCATGCGTCTGGCGACGGCCAATCTGGAAGAAAGTTATAGGATCGACCGCCATGCCGAAGCCATGGACGCGATCCGATCCGGCGATACCATCGGTTTGAAGACCGCCATCACCGCCGACATTCAGGATGGCATCGGCCACCTCGGCCGCCTCTTCCTGAGCGACGGCGGGGTGCCATCGAAGGCCTAGAGCCGAATAAGAGGTCGACGCCAAGACAAGCGCTGCGCGCTGGCAATCAATCGGGACAGGGGCGCTTTGGCTTGGTCTTGCCCTGATATGGCTCCACCAGCCCCTCTTCCAGAAGCAGGACAGCCGGTCGCCGTCCGTCTTCGAGGCTGAGATCGGCCACCACCCGGCCGAAATACTTGTCACCCGAGATATCCGTCAGACTGACCCGGCGCTGGCCCGCCATCATCGCCCTCAACTGCTCCTGGGCCTGACGGGCGTTTTCTCTAAATGCTGCACATTTGGACTTGAGCTCCGGTGCATCAATACCACGCAGACGCACATAGGTGCTGATCCTCTGATCCGGCCAAGGCATCGCTTCGACCAGAACCGTATCTCCGTCGATGACGCGCACGACCTCGGCATTGACGGGTCCATGCACCAAGCGCGAAGCCGCCTCGGAGCCCGTCGCCGAACCGAACAACAGGAAATAAATCGCAATGTTCGAGATCTTGTTCATAGAAAGGAACATATTCCCGAAAATTATGAAGCACAATAGGTATTTTTTCTTATCAGAAGTCGATTGCCCGACCTTTGATTTCCCAGTCGCCAAACCGTGCTGGATCCGCACCGCCGCGCCCGCCGACCTCAGGAACTGGCTGCAACGGCGTTTCCCTCTTGCGGCGCTCTTCCGCTTCGGCGAGTGCCCGCTGCGCGGCCGGGCTCAGTTCGCGCGGCCTTTCGTCAACCGGTGTTCTGTCTTGCTCGTCTTGCATGGTAAGCCACCTCGGATGCGCAATTTCGGCCCCGACATTGAAATTGGGGCATCCGCTTTTTAAATCAACAGACGAAAACAGCAACGTGTAGCGTTGCCGCATCACGCCGGAGGACCCGACATGAACACCATGCGCACCGCCATCCTGCTCGCTTTCATGACAGCACTCTTTATGGGCGTCGGTTTTCTTATCGGCGGTCGAGGCGGCATGATGATCGCCTTCGTCGTCGCAGCCGGGATGAATTTCTTTTCCTATTGGAATTCCGACAGCATGGTCCTGCGCGCCTACGGGGCCCAGGAGGTCGATGAACGCACCGCACCGGAGTTCTACCTTTTGGTCCGTGATCTGGTGGCGAAGGCGGGACTGCCAATGCCGAAGGTCTATGTCTTTGACAGCCCTCAACCCAACGCCTTTGCTACCGGCCGCAATCCTCAGAATGCCGCTGTAGCTGCGTCTACCGGCCTCCTGCAGCGTCTGACACCCGAGGAAGTCGCAGGCGTCATGGCCCACGAGTTGGCCCATATCGAAAACCGCGACACGCTGACCATGACCATCACGGCAACCCTCGCCGGTGCCATCTCCATGCTTTCCAATTTCGCATTTCTATTTTCCGGCGGCCGGGACAATCGCAATCCGCTGGGCTTTATCGGCGTTATCCTCGCCATGATTGTCGCGCCGCTTGCAGCCATGGTGGTTCAAATGGCGATCAGTCGAACACGCGAATATGCCGCAGATCGGCGCGGCGCAGAAATATGCGGCCAACCCCGCTGGCTCGCCTCTGCCTTGCAGAAGATAGCGGGCGATGCGTCGCACATCGAAAACATCGAGGCCGAACGCAATCCGGCCACGGCCCACATGTTCATCATCAACCCCTTGAACGGCCAGCGGATGGACAACCTCTTCTCAACTCATCCCGACACCCGCAACCGCATCGAGGCATTGCTCGCCATGACGGATATTAGCCCGGGGGGATCGACGCCGCCCGAGCCCGCTGTTAAGGCAACGCGCAAGGCGCGTTCCGTTCCCACCACCGGCTGGGGTCGCGGGCCGAGCGCTTCATCCAAAGGACCGTGGTCTTGAACGACAAAAACGCAGGCATGCCAAATCCGAAGCGCAACGGACCGCGAAACGGCGGCGAACGCCAGCGTCCCCAATTGGAGGCAAAGCCGGGTCTCGACGCGCGTATGGCTGCAAGTCGAATCCTTGGTGCCGTGATTGATCGCAAGACGTCTTTGGACGGAATGCTCGATGCCGAACATGGAAACCCGGCCTTCACGGCCCTCAACGATGCCGATCGGGCACTCGTGCGCGCAATCCTGCAGACGGCCCTGCGTCACCTGCCGCGGTTGGAACTGATCCTCAAGGCACTTCTCGACACCCCGCTCCCGGAAGGTGCACGGGCCTTGCATCACCTGTTGATCGTCGCCGCGACCCAGATGATCTATCTCGATATCCCCGATCACTCGGCAGTCGATCTTGCCGTGGAGCAGGCCAACCGAGACCCGCGAAGCCGCCGCTTCGCCAAGCTGGTCAACGCAATTCTCCGCCGTATCGGTCGCGAGAAGCAGGAACTGCTCGATTATGTCTCCGACGTACCCTGCATGCCAGACTGGTTCCTCGACCGCCTGACGGAGATCTACGGCGAAGACCATGCGCTGGCGATCGCCGCCGCCCAGCTGGAGCCTGTGACAATTGATCTGACGGTCAAGGCGGACCCTGAACAGTGGGCGCAGAAGCTCAGTGGACGCGTTCTCCCGACCGGAACCGTCAGGTTGGACCCCTTCAAGGGCACGATCACCGCTTTGGAGGGCTTCGATGCGGGCGAATGGTGGGTGCAGGACGCTGCCGCGTCGATCCCGGCGCAGCTATTTAGCGACCTGGATGGCAAACGGGTGGCCGATCTCTGCGCAGCCCCAGGCGGCAAGACGGCCCAGCTCGTGCTGGCTGGCGCCCATGTGACGGCGATCGAGCAGTCGCAATCGAGACTTCGCCGTCTCTCGGCCAATCTCGATCGCTTGCAGTTCCAGGCTGAAACGCGTTGCGTCAACTTACTTGAGCTCGAAGACGAGCAGGGCTTCGATGCAATCCTCCTGGACGCACCGTGCTCCTCCACCGGAACCACACGTCGCCACCCCGACGTCCTCTGGACGAAGGACAGCGCGGATATTGCCAAGCTTGCGGCGCTGCAGGAACGGCTTCTGCGCCATGCGATCACATTGCTGAAGCCTGGTGGCCGGATCGTGTTTTCGAACTGCTCGATCGACCCTATCGAGGGTGAGCTTTTGGTCGACAAGGTGACGGCAGACCATCCCGAACTGCAGATCGTACCGGTAGATCCCGCCAACTGGCACGGGCTCGAAGAGGCCATCACATCACGAGGCGAATTCCGGACGACCCCGGCCATGTTGGCAAGCGAGGGCGGACTTGACGGCTTCTACGCCTGCGTGATTGCTAAAACTTAACGAATCTCTGAATAAACTTTGCGGAATAGACATCCGGGCGTTCCGAGAGCGCCCGGCACGTGCTTTATGACTTTGTCGTCGAGATGACATCAATGGCGCCCGAGGCGCCGCGGCGCCTTTATCAGTCCTGGCGTCCGGACCGGTCTGGTCCGCGGAGAGCCCGATCAGGAAGATTGCGGTAACAGGAACAGGAATGCGGATAACCGACCGTCGGAAATTGATTGGCCTGTATCTCGACGAGACATGGCGTCGGACGCGGCAGGCAGTTGCCCTTACCGTTCCACCACTCCTGGGGATCGGAAGCTTCAAGGTCACCCGGGTGGTCGTCGCTCCGACTGACCTGCGCGCAGTTGACCCCTTTGTCGCGGAGGAAATCCTGCAGGGTCGTTACCCTCTGGCCGGCCGAGTGCTGGATGCCGGTGGGGACTCGCCTTTCTCTCTTGAACTTCCAACCCACCAGTTCGCGGTGCGACTGCATGGATTCGGCTGGCTCCGTCACATCAGGGCAGACAAGACACCCGAGGCTTGCGACAATGCCCGGTGGATTGTCGACCAATGGATTGGCCTCCATGGCGTTCGCGCGACGGGCATCGCCTGGGATCCCGAGGTCGTCTCCCGCCGCATCATCAGCTGGCTCTCCCACTCTCCGGTCGTCCTTCAGGAAGCAGAAGTCGGCTTCTACCGGCGCTTTATCGGCTCGCTGAACAGCCAGCTTCGGTACCTGCAGCGCCGGGTCGACCATCTGCCCGAGGGTTTGCCGCGCCTAAAGGCACGGATTGCACTTGCCATGGCTTCGATTTCGACTGAGGCGCGACCGTCGGTGGTTCGCCGCTCCGGCCGCCAACTCGACCGTGAACTGGAGCGCCAGATCCTGCCGGACGGCACCCATATATCTCGAAACCCCCAGGCCTGCGTCGATCTTCTTTTCGACCTGCTACCGCTGCGCCAGACCTACATCAATCTCGGCCACGATCTGCCACAGAGGCTGATTTCCGTAGTCGATCGGATCTATCCTGCCGTCCGCTTCTTCCGCCATTCCGGTGGAGATCTGGCGCTGTTTAACGGAGCGAGCTCGACGCTGGCAACCGATCTCATGAGCGTCCTGCGCTATGACGAGACGGCGGGTCAGCCTTTCAAAGCACTTCCGCACGGGGGTTACCACCGACTTTCGGGCGGAGATACCGTGCTTCTTGTCGACGCAGGCAAGCCGCACTCGATGCGCCTGTCCGCTAGCGCGCATGCCGGCTGCCTGTCTTTCGAACTCTCTTCCGGCCGCAACCGCTTCATCATCAACAGTGGCCTGCCGCGCTTCGCAGGTGAGAAACTGCGGCAGCTGGCCCGGACCACCGCCGCCCACAGCACCGTCTCGGTGGGCGACGTGTCCTCGGCGCGAGTCATGCAATCGGATTATCTCGGCCCGGTCTTCACCGTCGGCCCCTTGGCCGTGGACGTGGAGCGCCAGTCGGGGCCGGACGGAAGCGACCGGCTTTCAGCTCGCCATGACGGCTACCTGAAGCGCTTCGGGATCCTGCACGAGCGGGAAATCCGGATGAACCAGGCGGGAAATAAGATTGCAGGACGGGATCGGCTGCTGCAGCCTGACGGCCAGCCTATCGTAGACCTTCCCTCTGCCGAAGCGATAGCGCGCTTCCATATCCATCCCTCAATCGTGCTCGAGCAACTCGATCCGAAGAAAGTGCGACTTTCGGCACCCGACGGCGAAAGTTGGAACTTCTCTATTCCACTGGGCGAACTGACGCTCGAGGAAGACGTGTTCTTTGCCGACGTCTCGGGCATCCGACCGTCTCGTCAGATTGAAATCCGCTTTGCAGGCCCCGAGATCCGTTGGTTTCTCACCCACCACGCCTGACAGAGGGCTGGTTAAGGTTTCCTCTCGCAACAAGCTGTGCTAGGGCGCCCGCATCGCGCCCACGTCACCTTCGGGCGCCCCGCAAGCTCGGAGATACACCATGGCCGTCGTTTCAAAGAAGATCCCTGCACCAGACCTCGTGCGTGTCCGCACGGCTCTGCTCTCCGTCTCCGACAAGACTGGTATCGTTGAATTCGCTCGCGGTCTGCATGAGCGAGGTGTGCGCCTTCTGTCGACCGGCGGCACCCACAAGGCACTCGCAGCCGAAGGTCTCCCGGTCATCGACGTCTCTGAAATTACCGGCTTCCCCGAGATCATGGACGGCCGGGTAAAGACCCTCCACCCGAAGGTCCATGGCGGCCTGCTGTCGATCCGGGATGACGTCGAGCATGTCGAGGCCATGAAAGCGCACGGCATTGAGGCCATCGATCTCGCCGTGATCAACCTCTATCCCTTCGAGCAGGTGCGCAAGGCTGGCGGCGACTACCCCACGACGGTGGAAAACATTGACATCGGCGGTCCCGCCATGATCCGCGCATCTGCCAAGAACCACGCCTATGTCACCGTCGTGACCGATGCTGCAGATTATCCGGCCGTGATCGCCGCTCTCTCGGACAATGACGGCCAGACCACCTATGCCCTGCGCCAGAAGCTTGCCGCCAAGGCCTATGCCCGTACGGCAGCCTATGATGCCGCGATTTCCAACTGGTTTGCCGAGGCCCTGGAGATCGAGATGCCGGCTTATCGCGTCGTCGGCGGCGCGCTTAAGGAGGCGATGCGCTACGGCGAAAACCCGCATCAGGCCGCTGGCTTCTATGTAACCGGCGACAATCGGCCGGGGGTGGCGACCGCCACCCTCTTGCAGGGCAAGCAACTGTCCTACAACAACATCAACGACACGGACGCCGCATTCGAACTGGTTGCCGAATTCCCGGCAGAAAATGGCCCCGCCTGCGCGATCATCAAGCATGCCAACCCCTGCGGCGTGGCGACCGGTTCGAGCCTGGTCGAGGCTTACAAGCGGGCCCTCGCCTGTGATTCCGTCTCGGCCTTCGGCGGCATCATCGCTCTGAACCAGATTCTGGATGGAGCGACCGCCACCGAGATCGTCAAGCTCTTCACCGAAGTCATCATCGCCCCAGACGTGACCGACGAGGCCAAGGCGATCATCGCCGCCAAGCCCAATCTGCGCCTGCTGACCACAGGGGCATTGCCGGATCCGCGTGCCCGCGGCCTGATGGCCAAGACCGTTTCCGGTGGTCTGCTGGTTCAGACCCGTGACAACGTCATGGTCGAGGATCTCGATCTGAAGGTCGTCACCAAGCGAGCGCCGACGACGGTCGAACTCGAAGATATGAAGTTCGCCTTCAAGATCGCCAAGCATGTGAAGTCGAACGCGGTGATCTATGCCAAGGACGGACAGACGGCCGGCATTGGCGCCGGCCAGATGAGCCGAGTCGATTCCGCCCGGATCGCAGCTCTGAAGGCCGAAGATGCCGCCAAGGCACTGGGCCTTGCCGCACCCTTGACCAAGGGCTCAGCGGTGGCGTCGGAGGCTTTCTATCCCTTCGCCGACGGTCTGCTCGCAGCGATCGCTGCCGGTGCGACCGCAGTCATCCAGCCGGGCGGTTCGATGCGCGACGAGGAAGTCATTGCGGCGGCCGACGAACATGGCGTCGCCATGGTCTTCACCGGCGTTCGCCATTTCCGTCACTGAGCCGTTCAGCGCTAGAGTTTAAAGATACAAAGGGCTGAAAGACCACTCTTCCGGCCCTTTGTCTTTGTCTGCATTCCACTCAACTTTCGGCGGTGTTCGTCGCCGGATAAGGTGTCTTCCACAGGAAGGCCAGGCCGACTGTCAAGAATATCAGCATGCTGGCCATGCCGACCCGCGCAGAACCCGACCATGCCGTCAGCAGCGAGAAAGACAACGTCGCCATGAAGCTGGTTGCTCGGCCCGAAAGAGCATAGATGCCGAAATAGCGGCCGGCTTCATGCAATTCGACACTACGAGCTAGGTACGACCGCGACGAGGCTTGAACTGGTCCGAAGGAGACACCGATCAACAATCCGTAGAGAATATAGGCCTTCTCTGCCGGCGTGGCGAAAAGACCCTGAGTGGTGCCGACCGGCAGGCTGACCAGGCCGAACAATGTGAAGTCGACGCCGGTGGAGATGATGCCCAGCGTGGCGAGGATGAGCAGGCTGAGGCTGCTGACCACGACCACCTTCGAACCGAACAGACGGTCGATCCGACCGGCAAGCATGCAACCAAAGATCGCAATGACGTTGAGGATGATGCCGTAGATGCCGACTTCCATCGTCGACCAGCCAAACATGGCAGCGGCGAAGACTCCGCCGAGGATGAGCAGTCCATTGACGCCATCCTGATAAATCATACGTCCCACCAGAAATCGCAGCACGGGCGTCCGATGCCGCAGCTCCGAAAGCGTGTGCCCGATTTCCGTGAAACCGGAGCGAATGGCAGTACCAAGCGCCTTGCCCTTGGCGGCATCGGGCGTGAACAGGAACATCGGTAGTATGTAGATGAAGTACCATATGGCAGAAATGGGTCCGGTGATCCGGGCATCCTCGCCAAGAACCGGATCAAGCCCGAACAGCGGCTGCGCACCCAGCAATGTCAGACCGGTAGACGGATTGGCGGCCAGGAACAGAACCACGAAGATCAGCACAATCATGCCGCCAAGATAACCAAGCCCCCAGGCGATGTTGGAGATCCGTCCGACATCCTGCTGGCCGACCAGCCGCGGCATCATGGAATCGTTGAAGACGATCGAGAATTCCGCTGCCACACTGGCAAGGATCATCAGGAGCATCACTAGGGCAACCGACGATCCCGGGGCTGCGGTCCACAGAAGCATGAGGCAGGCGATCTTGATCACCGCGAAGAAGGCGATCCAGGGTTTGCGCGCGCCGGACTGATCCGCGATGGAGCCGAGCACGGGTGCGAGGATCGCGATCGCGATACCGGAGATGGTGGCCGCATTGCTCCATGCAGTCTGCGCGCTGACCGGATCGGCGGTCATCCGGGAGACGAAATACGGACCGAAGATGAAGGTCGTGATGACGGTAAAGAAGGGCTGGGCGGCCCAGTCGAAAAACATCCAGCCCGCCACCCCCTTGTCGATGGGGGCCGGGCTGGGGTTTGTATCTGCACGCGTGTTCACGATGATCCCCTGAGCCTATTTTGCTCCGGACAGTGTCACCTCGCGTGATCCTGCGCAAGATCGCCGAGCAGCCCTGCAGCGACCGCGAGCTTGGAGATGCTCGGCTCGCCGCTGTCGACGATCGCCGATATCTCCTTACCGATCCGCTCCACTTGAGACCTGTCGGCGGCGAGCCAGGCCTCAACGGGGTGGGCTTCATCCGCATGATCGGTAAGAGCCTTACAGACAATAAGGCGCCGTGCCTGACCGATACGATCAAGGCTGCGTGTCAAAGCGAGGCTATCGTAGTGATCCGAAGGCTGTAGTCGCCGCGCGTTCTCGATGATGCGGCCGATCCTGAACGCTTCGGAGACAGCGAAGAAACCTTGCATGGCCGCCGCGAAATCTGCATCCGTGCGCTCTGCGATCTGCAGAACCTCCGGCAGAAGCTGGAGGGTCTGTAGATTGACGACCTCGGTTGCAATGGCTTCCGGCGCCCCGGCTTCAACGAGTTCGGCAATCTGCTCGTTGAAATGCTGCCGAAGAACCGCCGGAAGGGCTGCCGCGAAGACAGGCGTCGCGGTCTGCACGGCAGCGGAAAGCTGCGCGACAGCCTCTCCGAGCGTTCCCTTCGAAAGGCCGGTGTCGATCAGCAGGCGTGTCATCGCAACATAGACTTCCGAGACGATGGAATAGAGCCTGTTTTGTGTCTGGCCCGGCATCTGGGCATCCAGTGCATCGAGCCTCTCCCAGAGAGCACTGAGCCCCAAAGCATCGCGTGTGACCAGCGCCGCTTTCACCACATCGTCGGGCGCCCCCCCTGTGGCATCGCCGACGGAGACGATAAAGGCCGGCCCGCCGCGGTTAATGGCGTGATTGGCAAGCACAGTCGCGATGATTTCGCGGCGGAGACGATGATTGGCGATATCGCCAGCAAACCGCTCCCGCATCTCGGCCGGGAAATAGTTGAACAAGGTCGCTTCGCAATAGGGGTCATCCGGCAGGTCGGACTCGATCAGCTGATCGAAGAGTGCGATCTTGGCATAGGAGAGCAGCACGCCAATTTCGGGGCGGGTCAGCGCCTTGCCCGAGACATAACGTTCCGCAACCGCCGCGCCATCCGGCAGCGTCTCGACCTTTCGGTTTAGGCGCCCCTGACCCTCCAGGTAATCCATAAGCCGGCTAAGTTGCTCGCGATTCCCTGCCTCTTTTGCCTCTGTCAGCGAGATGGCCAATGACTGCAAATAGTTGTTGCGCAAGACGAGGTGGCCAACCTCATCCGTCATAGCCGCCAGCAGAATATTGCGCTTCTCGCGCGGCAGGCGACCATCCTGCATCGCAGGGCTGAGCGCGATCTTGATATTGACCTCGACGTCGGACGAATTAACGCCCGCCGAATTGTCGATGGCGTCCGAATTGCAGCGTCCACCATTCAGTGCATAGGCAATGCGCCCCTTCTGGGTGACCCCAAGATTGGCCCCTTCGCCGATGACCTTCGCGCGCACTTCGTCGGCGTTGACGCGGATTGCATCATTGGCCCGATCGCCCACTTCCGCGTCGGTCTCGGTCGGCCCTTTGATGTAGGTCCCGATCCCGCCGAACCACAGCAGGTCGACCGGGGCCTGCAGGATCGCCGTCATGATGTCGAAGGGTGTCACAGTTTGCGTAGTCAGGCCGATGGCTTCGGCCGCCTCGGGGGTCAATGTGACCGACTTCTCCGAGCGCGAGATGATCATGGCACCCGCAGAAAGCGCTGCCCGATCATAATCCTGCCAGCTCGACCGCGGCAGGGCGAACATCCGGCGGCGTTCGGCGAACGAGATCGCCGGGTCGGGCTTTGGGTCAATAAGGATGTCGCGATGGTCGAAGGCGGCGATCAGTTTGATCTGCTCGGACAGCAGCATGCCGTTGCCGAATACGTCGCCGGACATATCGCCAACGCCCGCAACGGTAAACGGTGTCGTCTGGATATCGACGTCGATCTCGCGGAAGTGTCTCTTAACGGTTTCCCACGCTCCCCGCGCGGTGATACCCATTTTCTTGTGGTCGTAGCCGGCAGATCCGCCGGACGCGAACGCGTCGTCCAGCCAGAAACCGGCGGCCTGTGCGAGACCATTGGCGGTATCCGAGAAGGTTGCCGTCCCCTTGTCCGCCGCCACGACGAAATACGGATCGTCCTCGTCGAGCCGGAGCGTATCGGCCGGCGGAACGACCTTGCCGGAAACGATATTGTCCGTGATGGAGAGGAGCGTGCGGATATAAGTCTTGTAAGCCTCGGTGCCGGCTGCCAGCCAGGCTTCCCGGTCGCTCGGCGGCGGCAGGAGTTTCGGAAAGAAGCCGCCCTTCGCGCCGACCGGCACGATGACCGCATTCTTGACCTGCTGCGCCTTCACCAGACCGAGCACTTCCGTGCGATAATCCTGGGCGCGATCGGACCAACGCAAGCCGCCACGAGCGACCTTGCCGAAGCGCAGATGCACGCCCTCGACCTCGACGCCATAGACGAAGATTTCGCGGAAAGGCCTCGGTTCCGGCAGACCATCGAGTTTGTGCGGATCGAATTTGAACGCCAGCATGGGGCGCGCGCTCTGCTGATAGCCCTTCTGGAAGAAATTCGTCCGCAAGGTCGCCTCGATGGCGTTGATGTAGCGCCGTAAGATCCGATCCTCGTCCAGGCTGCGCACGGCCCCGAGACCGCCTTCGAGTGAGGCGAGCAACTGTTCGTTCCGCTTTTCCCGCGCCTTCGCAGCCGCCGATGGGTCAAGACGGTTGCGGAACAAAGCGACGAGATCTGCAGCAATCGCCGGATGCTTGACCAGTGTCTCCGCCATGTAGTTCAGCGGGTAAACGGCACCGGCCTGACGCAGATAGGCGGCATAGGCGCGCAGGATAGAAGCCTCACGTGCGGTCAGGCCGGCAGCCAGGACAAGGCGGTTGAACCCGTCATTGTCGACCATGCCGGTGAAGGCTGCGAGGAAGGTGTCCTCGAGCAGTTTTCCGTGCTGGCGGATGTCGAAATGGATCGATGAGGGAGCTGCAAGCTCCATATCGTGCAGCACCACCGATTGGCGTTGGTGCCCCGAGGCTGCGATACCGATGTCGAAGGTGCGTTCGCTGATAACGCCGAAGCCCAGATTTTCCAGGAGCGGCACGCGCCGCGACAGCGGCAGATGATCGCCCGCATGAAAAATCTTGAGATAGAGCAGGGAGCCCTGCTCCCCATCCACCTGGTGGAACTCCAGCGAAATCGGCGCACCGGCGAGGCACGCTTCTATGTGGCGCAGGTCGTTGACCGCCTGCTCCGGGGTGAACGCTTCCTGGAACGCTTCCGTCACATCGAGATGGGGAGCCCCGGCCCCGGCCAGAGAAGCGAACCTGTCGCTCCAACGCGCGGTGATCCGACGCACGGCCTCTTCCAGCGTCGATTGCTCGATCTGCGGTGTCGTGCCCTCGCGGCGGCCGATGATGATGTGGACACGGGCCACGCCACCTTCCGGAAAGGCCGGATAATAGGCCGAGACGTGCCCTTTGTAGACCGAGCGGAAATAGTCGCCGATCTTTTCCCGCACCAGTGAATTATAGTCCTCGCGCGGCACATAGACGATCAACGAGACGAACCGATCGAAGTGGTCGATGCGCGGCAGAACGCGCACACGTGGGCGCTCGGAGAGATCATTGATCTGCTCGCAGAACTTCGCCAGCAATTCCGGCGTGATCTGAAACAGGTCGTCGCGCGGATAACTCTCCAGCGTGTTCTGCAGCATCCGCCCGGAATGGCTGCGCGGGTCGAAATCGAAATGCGAAACGACCTTTTCCACCTTCGCCCGCAGCAGAGGGATCTGGTTGACGGAACGGGTATAGGCGGTTGCGGTAAACAGGCCGACGATGCGCAATTCACCGACGACTTTGCCATTGGGGCCGAACCGCTTCACCCCCACATAGTCCATATAGGCCCGACGGTGGACGACGGACTTGACGTTCGCCTTTGTCACGATCAGGAAATCGGGGCCCTGCAGGAAGGCCAGAATTTCCGGGGTAGTGGTCACCTGATTCTGGCCCTGGCGCAGAACGAGCACATCGGGATCCGACAGAATGCCGAGGCCGCTACCAAGATCACGCTCGACCGTCGCTTTCTCGCCTTCACCCGAATAGGTGTATTCGCGCATGCCGAGGAAGGTGAAATTGTTGTTGCGCAACCACTCGAGGAAGGCAATGGCCTCCTCGCGTTCCGCCTCGCTGCGACCCGCCGAAAGCGCCCGCAATTCGGAGAGCGCCTCTTCGAGAAGGCCGAGCATCGGCTTCCAGTCGGAAGCAGCCATTTTCACTTGCGCCAGCACGTGGTCGATGCGGCGAATGAGTTCCTCAGCCTGTTCCTGGTTCAAAGGTGCAAGGTGCAACTGGATATAGCTGACCTTGATCGCCCCCTCCGGATCCTGGTCCGGATTGGACAGGGAGACGTTGCCGTCCGGCGTGACCGCAAGAATGGGGTGAATGGCCATGTAGATGTCGCGGTAAGCGCTGGTCACCTCGCCCATCAACGAGTCATAGAGAAACGACTTGTTGTGGTCGACGATCGAGAGCACGCTGACCGGAATACCGTTCGGTCGTACGGAGGCCAGGGTTTCGATACGGATATGCGGTTTTTGCCTGTCCCAAGCGGCAAGGTCCTCTGCGGCGCGTGCCGAGGAGTGGGCGAGCATATCGGCAGGGTAACGGTCGAGGTCGTCGTTGCTGGCGCGACCGAAGATCATGGAAGGAGCGATGAATGCCACTCCCAGCTTGCCGGCGGTTTCATCGGCGGATCGCAACAGGTGATCTCGCTTGGGGTTGCCCGTCCTGGTCATGTGCCTCTCCTTCGGCAGCGGCTGTTAGCCGTCATGATTCTGCAAATGTTTTGCGAAAGTATGTATGAATCGAAAATGAGGGCAAATTCGGCGAAAAGCGCTCCGAAAAGTGAGAAAAATCCGATTTTCTCGTAAAAAATAGACGCAAATCGAACCAAAAGATCGATTTTCAATCCGAAAGTGCCGAAAATGCATGAGCAGTCGCAGAACGCCGTCATCGTGATTTCCAGCCATGTCGTGCGGGGTTCGGTGGGCAACCGTGCCGCCGTCTTCGCATTGGAAACTTTGGGACACCCGGTCTGGGCCATGCCCACGATCGTCATGCCATGGCACCCCGGAAAGGGGCCATCGACGAGGCTGCGCTTTGCCGACTCAGAGTTCGAGAGCGCGATCGATGATCTGGTGAAAGCACCCTGGCTTGGAGAAGTCTCAGCGATCCTCACGGGCTATTTCGGCAGTCCCGCGCAACCGGCTGCTGTCGCTAAACTGGTTCAGGCAGCCAAGGCGGCCAATCCGCGGCTCATTTATGTCTGCGATCCGGTCATGGGTGACCTCGGTGGATTGTATATACCCGAGGAAACGGCGGCGGCAATTCGCGATCACCTCATTCCTCTTGCCGAAATCGCCACTCCCAATCGCTACGAACTTCAGTGGATGGTCGGCAGCAGCTTGAACAGCAATCAGACGATCATGGAGGCCGCACTTTCGCTCGGACCGCCACGCATGCTCGTGACATCGGCCATACCCATGATGACGGGGGGCACAGGCAATCTGCTCCTGTCCGGTCGCAACGCCATCCTCGCCGAACATCGCCTGATCGACAACCCACCCAACGGACTTGGTGACTTGCTGGCCGCTGTCTTTCTGGCGCGCATATTGGAGGGTCTGGGTGAGGAGAAGGCCTTGCAGCTTGCCACCGCCAGCGTCTTCGAGGTCCTGGCCCGAACCACAAAGCGGGGCGGCGATGAACTGACGCTGGAGAGTGATGCCACCAGTCTGTCCACTCCAATGGCGCTGGTTCAGATGCGTCGCCTGATGCACCCGGCCCAGCGCCCGCGCAAGCCGGGCTGAGACAGACATCGAATCGCCCCGCGCAACGGCGCACTGTTGCCTTGGGGCCCCATGCCCTGTAAGCCGAAATCCATGAGCAGCTTTCCGTCTACCCTCCTTAGCGGTTACCGCAACTTCATGAGTGGCCGCTATGTCGACCAGCGCGAGCGTTACCGCGTCCTTGCCGAGCAGGGACAAAAGCCCCATACGCTCGTTGTCGCCTGTTGCGATTCCCGCGCGGCGCCCGAGATGATCTTCGATGCAGATCCGGGCGAGCTCTTTGTCGTGCGCAATGTCGCAAACATGGTGCCGCCCTACGAGCCGGACGGTCAGTACCACTCGACGTCCGCTGCGCTTGAGTTTGCCGTTCAGGCCCTGCGGGTCAGGGACATCATTGTCATGGGACACGGACGCTGCGGCGGCATAAGAGCTGCTCTGGACCCGAATGCCGAACCGCTGTCGCCGGGTGACTTCATTGGCAAGTGGATGAACTTGGTGGCGCCAGCCGCTGAGCAGATTCAAGGGAATTCCGTAATGACCGCGGTCGAGCGTCAAACGGCGTTGGAGCGCATCTCGATCCGCAATTCCATCAGCAACCTGCGCACATTCCCTTGCGTGAAGATCCTGGAGGAGCGCGGCAAGCTGCGCATCCACGGAGCTTGGTTCGACATCAGCAATGGTGAACTCTGGCTGATGGACCCGCAGACACGCGACTTCGTCCGCCTGGATGGACAGGACGGCTGAGCCGAGCACCGTCTCCTGCACTGGTCTTGTCGAAAACCAGCCTCTGCGAGGCTGGTCACGCTATTCGTGCGGCGCGACGAGATCTCCGTCGCGCCGGATTAGCCTTTACTCAGCGTCGATACGAGCGCCGATATAGGCGATGGCCTGCTGGTATACGGTAGCCGCATTCCATCCCTGGATCGCAGCAAAATTCGGTTCGCCCTGCTGATAACCGGCACCGGCCTGCCAGCCATGGCCCTTCAGAAAATTCGCCGTGGAGGCCAATGCATCGGCTCTCGAATGCACGAGATCGATGTGGCGATCACCGTCTCCATCGGCACCGAAGCGAACGACGTTGCGCGGCAGAAATTGCGTCTGCCCGATTTCGCCGTGTGCCGCCCCCTTGGCGTTGATGTCGAGATTTCCGGCCTGAACGAGTTCAAGCGCCGCATAAAGCTGATCGGTGAAGAACTCGCTGCGGCGGCAATCGAAGGCAAGTGTCGTCACTGCGGACAGGGTGTGCTCCTTGCCGAGGAAGGAACCGAAGCCGGTTTCCATGCCCCAGATGGCAATCAGCGGACCGGCCGGAACGCCATACTGGCGCTCGATCTTTGCGAAGAGAGCAGCGTTGCTCTTCTTCATGCCTTTGCCACGACTGATGATCGCCTGCCCGCCGCGCTTTTGCATGAACTGGTCGAAGGAGAGCTTGAAGCTCTTCTGACCGCGGTCTGCGCTGATCGTGCTGCGGCTGTAGCTGACGGAGCTGAAGACTTGGTCGAGCATGCGCTGGCTGAAGCCTGCTCCGGCAGCCTGTTCCTTGAAGGCTTCTGTCCATTGCTCAAAGCCGGCGGAGGTATTGCTACAAGCAGCAGCGAGTGCCGAGCCCGAACCAGCGAATATGGAAACCACTGAAATCAGGGCTGCGGACAATGTGAAGTTCAGTCGCATCAAGGCCTCGTCATTGACTGTTTTGAGTAGGGCGCACCATGGCAGCGAAACATGATCATGTCATCAATCAACCCCTAATGAAGCGCAGCACATGCCTGAAAGTGGATCACATTCGCATGAGACAGAAGGGTTCTCCGCCCGGCTGAACGCCGGGCGGTCGTCGAGATGCGATCAGTTGGCCCCGGCGCGAGGTGCGATCAGGCCCCGGTTCACCAGCAGTTCGGCGATCTGGATGGCGTTGAGTGCTGCACCCTTGCGCAGGTTGTCGGAAACGACCCACATGTTGAGACCGTTTTCGACCGTCGCGTCTTCGCGGATACGCGAGATGTAGGTCGCGTCTTCACCGGCGCATTCGACCGGGGTGATGTAGCCACCGTTCTCGTGCTTGTCGATCACGAGGCAACCCGGCGCTTCGCGCAGGATGTCGCGAGCCTGATCCGCCGTGATCTCGTTTTCGAACTCGAGGTTGACGGATTCCGAATGGCCAATGAAGACCGGAACACGCACGGCAGTGCAGGTCACCTTGATCTTCGGATCCAGCATCTTCTTGGTTTCGGCCAGAACCTTCCACTCTTCCTTCGTATAGCCATCTTCCATGAAGCTATCGATGTGCGGAATGACGTTGAAGGCAATGCGCTTGGTGAACTTCTTCGATTCGACCGGATCGGCAACGAAGACGGCGCGGGTCTGGGTAAACAGCTCGTCCATGCCTTCCTTGCCGGCGCCGGACACTGACTGGTAGGTCGAGACGACGACGCGCTTGATCTTTGCAAAGTCATGTAGCGGCTTCAGCGCGACGACAAGCTGGGCGGTCGAGCAATTTGGGTTGGCAATGATATTGCGCTTCTTGAAATCGACCACAGCATCCGGGTTCACTTCCGGAACGATCAACGGCACGTCAGCGTCGTAGCGCCAGGCAGACGAGTTGTCGATGACGACGCAACCCTGTGCGCCGATCTTCGGCGACCACTTCTGCGAGATGGTGCCGCCGGCGGACATCAGGCAAATGTCGGTCGTAGAGAAATCATAGTGCTCCAGGTTCTGAACCTTGAGAACCTTGTCGCCAAAGGAGACTTCGGTACCCTGTGAACGGGCGGACGCCAGTGCGACCACTTCCGACGCCGGAAAGCCACGTTCGGAGAGGATGTTCAGCATTTCGCGACCGACATTGCCGGTGGCGCCTACGACTGCAATCTTGAAACCCATGTCAATGCTCTCTTTCTGTCTCTCCGCGGATGGTGAGGAGGAAGCCTGCGAGGGTGCGCAGCCTTACCTGTCCCCGGCCGTGCCGGGGAGAGAGCGGTGGCCGAAGACGTCAGACGGTTTTAGTCGTCGTTTTGGCCTTGGTCGTGGATGCGAGAGAAATGCATGCGCCGCCGGCAGCAGGTTGCTGCAGGTGGTTTGAGACCGCGAAGGACTGCCCGAAAGCGTGCATGAACCGAATTCCTCTTCGCGGCGAGGGATTACAAGGTTTTTGCGTCGAGTCAAGCCGCGCGCGCGCCACAGAAGACGAAAACGCCGTGCGGCAGCGGCAGGCGGCAGTTCCGCTAGAAGCGCCCGCTGTCCCCATGACATTCCCGCCCTTGCTTGGTCGTGGCTCTCATGGAACAAGACTGCATTTCCCATGGAGCACTGCATGGTCCTTTCCATTCGCGACCTGACGCCTGACGATCTCCCTTCAGTAACGGCCATCTACGCCGATGCCGTCCTCAACGGCACCGCAAGTTATGAACTCGTGCCGCCGGATCTCGATGAGATGACGGCACGCTTCAAGGCGATCACCGGGAAGGGATATCCCTATATCGCAGCGGTGGACGAGGTGGACACACTGCTCGGCTATGCCTATGCGTCGGCTTTTCGCACCAGACCCGCCTATCGCTGGCTGGTCGAGGATTCGATCTATGTTGCCGAGCAGGCGCGCGGCCTGGGGGTCGGGAAAGCGCTCCTCAAGGCGCTGGTGTTACGCTGTGAGGCCCTCGGTTTCCGACAGATTGTGGCGGTCGTTGGAGGTGCGAGCGAAGCCTCTGTTGCGGTCCACCGCTCCTGCGGTTTTTCCTTTGCCGGCCGCCTCGACGGCACGGGCTTCAAGCATGGCACTTGGCTCGACACCATCTTCATGCAAAGACCGCTTGGCGAGGCACAGAGCAGCAATCCTGACCTCTCCACGTATCCGGGTACGCTTGCCTAACAGTCAGTCATGCGCCTTCAGGCTCTTGTCGAAGACCTTCAGCACCTGCTTCAGGTCATGGCCGCGCTTGAGGATCCGGCCGTCTGTCGCCACCACCGCGAAGGCACCCTGCTTGGCTGCAAGTTTCGGGTTCTTCTCGATGCGATAGAGTGGATATTCTCCAGCCCGTTTGAACACTGAAAAGACAGCCTTGTCCTTGAGGTGGTCGATGGCATAGTCCCGCCAGTCGCCTTCCCCGACCATGCGACCGTAGATCCAGAGGATGGCGTCCAACTCGCGGCGATGAAACGTGACGGGCAAGGGATCGAGAGACTGCCGGTAGATCTCCAGATCGACCACGCTTGTCGGACTTTTATCGGCGCCCTCGGCGTCCTGACGCTGCCCTTCAGGCTGCTCGGTCATCAATGCTCCTCGAGCTCTCATTCATGACTATCGGAGGACAGTGTGCCTGACACGGCCTGAAATGCAAGCGCGGAAGGCTCTGAGTCAGGTCACCGGACTCAGCGTCCCCGGTTGAGAAAGCGACTGAGAAGCAGATCTCTGAGACGGGCGGCGATCGGCGACAGCCGTTTTCCGTTGACGGTGATCAGATGGTAGGGCGTAACCACGATCGGGGTGTCGAGCGGCAGGGTGCAGAGATCGCCTACAGGGGTTTGCCGACAGAGAAGGTCTGAAACTTCGCGCGACATCGGCGCGATTGCATTGGACGATGCCAGCATCGCGATCATCACAAGCAGAGACGTCGTGTTAACGATGTTGCGCGGAATTGGTGCGCCCTCTTCGATAAACACATTCTCGACCGCTTGCCGCAGAGGCGTGCCGGGCGCCTGCATGATCCAGGGAAAATGTGCCATATCGGAGAGATTGAGGCGATCCACATTCACAAGCGGGTGCGTCCGCCGCACCACAATCTCGACCTCCTCCATGGTGGCGCCTTCGACGTGAAACTGTCGTGCATCGATCCCGGGCGGTATCCGCCCCAGAACGAAATCATATTGCCCCGAAAGAAGGTCACGGATCATCTCGCCGCTGGAGGCCACGTCCACATGGATGTCCACCGTCGCGGCTTCGGCTTTCAACGCCTTGATAGCAGGAACCACGTAGCCGACCGCACCGCCGGTCACGGCACCGACCCGCACCTTGCCCGTCAGTCCGCGCCGAATCGCGTCTACCTCCCGCCCCGCTTCGCGAATCTCCTCCAGGACATTCTGCGCCCGGCGGATCAGTGCACTGCCGACCGCCGTCGGCTCCATACCCTTCGGGGTTCTGACGAAAATTGACGATCCGACATAGCGCTCGATCTCTCCCAGCATCCGGGATGCGGCGGGTTGAGTAAGCGCAAGTGACTGAGCAGCAAGGCTTAATTGTCCCAGCTCGGCAATCGCGCTGACGAGGCTAAAATGTTTGGGCTGCAGTCGGTAAATATGGTTCTCGGACATGAACGATATATCAACTACGGTATGCAGAAAGTCAAAATAATCATTTGATCGGTATATGAGGCAGGATAAGAGTCCCAACGGAGCTGGGGGCTGCTGCGTCAGCCGCTCGTTCTTGTTTTTCAGCGAGTGCCAGGAGGAGCTTGGCCTCGCACGGTATGACCAGGGAGGTTACCATGAAGAAACTTGGAGCCCTGATTGCATCTTTTGCAATCGGCATCGCATCCTTTACACCCTTCGCCTATGCACAGGACAAGGGCGTCGTCGGCATTTCCATGCCGACCAAGACCTCGACCCGCTGGATCTCCGACGGCGAGACCATGGAAAAGCTGTTCAAGGAAGCTGGCTACACGCCGGACCTGCAGTTCGCTGACGACGATATCCCGAACCAGCTCGCCCAGATCGAAAACATGGTCACCAAGGGTGCCAAGGTTCTCGTCATCGGCGCTATCGACGGCACGACCCTCTCCGACATCCTGCAGAAGGCTGCTGATGCCGGCGTCAAGGTTATCGCTTATGACCGCCTGATCCGCGACTCGGGCAATGTCGACTACTACGCTACCTTCGACAACTTCCAGGTCGGCGTTCTCCAGGCCACCAGCCTTGTCAACGGTCTGAAGGCAAAGTTCCCGGACACCAAGCCGTGGAACGTTGAACTCTTCGGCGGCTCGCCGGACGACAACAACGCCTTCTTCTTCTATGACGGCGCAATGTCGGTCCTGCAGCCCCTGATCGACAGTGGCGACATCGTCATCAAGTCCGGCCAGATGGGCATGGATCAGGTTGGTACCCTGCGTTGGGACGGCACGGTCGCCCAGGCTCGCATGGAAAACCTGCTGTCCTCGACCTACACCGAAGACAAGTTGCACGGCGCTCTCTCTCCGTATGACGGCCTGTCCATCGGCATCCTGTCGGCTCTGAAGGGCGTTGGCTACGGTTCTGGCGACATGACCATGCCGGTCGTCACCGGTCAGGACGCCGAACTGCCGTCCGTCAAGTCGATCCTCGCTGACGAACAGTACTCGACCGTCTTCAAGGACACGCGCGAACTGGCAAAGGTTGCCGTTTCGATGGTTGACGCGATCATGGGTGGCAAGACCCCCGAGATCAACGACGAAAAGACCTACAACAACGGTGTGAAGGTCGTTCCGTCCTACCTGCTGAAGCCTGTCGCTGTCGACAAGGCCAATGCCAAGGACGTTCTCGTCGGCGCCGGTTACTACACGGCCGACCAGATCGACAACTGATCCTCAGGATCATTCTCGGGTCCGCGAGCTATCGCGGACCCATTTTCTGTATGCTTTGAAGGAGCTCGCGCCTTTGGCTTGACACTCGTCGCCAATGGCTGCCGGAATTCTGCCCATGGACAACATCATTCTCGAGATGCGCGGCATCACAAAGACATTTCCGGGCGTCAAAGCCCTGGACAATGTCAGCTTCAAGGTGCGCGAGGGCGAGATTCACGCGCTCGTCGGCGAAAACGGTGCCGGCAAGTCGACCCTGATGAAAGTGCTCAGCGGCGTTTATCCCGCCGGAACTTATGACGGCGACATCTTCTATGATGGGGAAGTTCGTCGCTTCAGCACGATTTCGAATAGCGAAGAGCTCGGCATCATCATCATCCACCAGGAACTGGCCCTTGTGCCGCTCCTATCGATCGCCGAAAACATTTTCCTCGGCAACGAAATTGCCAACAGTGGCGTCATTCAGTGGCCCCAAACCTTTGCGCGGACGAAAGAGCTGCTGGCGAAGGTCGGCCTGAAGGACAGCCCCTCTACGCGCATCACCGATATCGGCGTCGGCAAGCAGCAGCTGGTTGAAATCGCCAAGGCGCTATCGAAGAAGGTCCGCCTGCTGATCCTGGACGAACCGACCGCTTCGCTCAACGAGACGGATTCCGACGCCCTGCTCACCCTGCTGATGGAATTCCGTAAGCAGGGGATGACCTCGATCATTATCTCCCACAAGCTCAACGAAATCCGCAAGGTCGCCGACCAGATCACCATTCTGCGCGATGGCGGCACCGTAGAGACGCTCGACTGTCATACCCAGGAAATCACGGAAGACCGGATCATCAAGGGCATGGTCGGCCGTGACATGGAAGACCGTTATCCGCCCCGCGACCCGAAGATCGGCGACGTGCTCCTGGAAGTGAAGAACTGGAACGTCTTCCACCAGAACCACCGCGACCGGCAGTTCCTTCACGATGTGGCCTTCAACGTGCGCGCAGGTGAGGTCGTCGGTATCGCCGGTCTCATGGGTGCAGGTCGCACCGAAACCGCCATGAGCCTCTTCGGCAAGTCCTGGGGCCACAAGATCACCGGCGACGTGCTGATGCATGGCAAGCCCGTGGATGTCTCGACAATCCCCAAGGCGATTGATGCCGGCCTCGCCTATGTGACGGAAGATCGCAAGCATCTCGGCCTGGTCCTGCAGAACAACATTAAGGAAAACACCACGCTGGCAAACCTGAACGGCGTTTCCAACGGTGCCGTCATCGACGACCGCAAGGAAGCCAAGGTTGCGACCGATTACCGTCAGAAACTTCGCATCCGGTCGCATTCGATCTATCAGGAAGCGGTCAACCTATCGGGTGGCAACCAGCAGAAGGTCGTTCTGTCCAAGTGGCTGTTTACCAATCCGGAAGTGCTCATTCTCGACGAACCGACGCGCGGCATCGATGTTGGCGCCAAGTTCGAAATTTATACCATCATCAACCAGCTTGCCGCCGAAGGTAAGGGCATCCTGATGATCTCCTCGGAGATGCCCGAACTGCTCGGAACCTGCGATCGCATCTACGTCATGAACGAGGGGCGCATCGTGGCCGAACTGTCCAAGGAAGAAGCAAGCCAAGAGTCCATCATGCGTGCCATCATGCGCTCTGGGGAGAAAAACTAATGGCCATTGATACAAGAACCGAAACCCCAAAGGTCTCAGTGGGTGATTACCTGCGCAAGAACATCCGCGAATACGGCCTTCTGCTCGCGCTAGTCGTCATCATGGTGCTGTTCCAGGTTCTGACCGGCGGCGTGCTGTTCCGGCCCGTCAACATCACCAACCTCGTCCTGCAGAACTCGTTCATCGTCATCATGGCCTTGGGCATGCTGCTGATCATCGTCGCAGGCCATATCGATCTCTCTGTCGGCTCGATCGTCGCCTTCATCGGCGGCATATCGGCGATCATGCTGGTCAAATGGGGCTGGCATTTTGCTCTGGTCGTTCCGCTGTGTCTGGTGCTCGGCGCCGCGATGGGTGCCGCCCAGGGCTATTGGGTCGCCTATCAGAAGATCCCGTCCTTCATCGTGACCCTTGCCGGCATGCTCGTCTTCCGCGGCCTGACCTATGTCGCGCTCGGTGGCCGCCCGATCGGTCCGTTCCCGAAGGAATTCACCCTTCTCTCCACCGGCTTCATCCCGGACTTCCTGCCACTGACCGACACGGCGGTGACTGGGATCGCGAACCACGTCGCCATTATCGCAGTCGTCGCTCTTGTCGCTCTCGCTATCTATTCGGGCATGAAGAACCGTCGCCTGAACGATGAACACGGCAGCGAGAACGAGCCATTCGTCTTCTTCGTCGCTCAGATGGGCATCATCAGCGCGGTCGCCATCTTCCTCGGCTACCAGCTCGCCACCTATCGCGGTCTGCCGAACGTCCTCGTCGTAATGGGCATACTGATCGCGCTCTACTCCTTCGTCACGTCTCGCACGACCATCGGCCGCCGGATCTACGCGCTGGGCGGCAACGAAAAGGCTGCCAAGCTTTCGGGCATCAACACCGAACGCCTGGTATTCCTGACCTTCGTGAACATGGGTGTGCTTGCCGCACTTGCCGGCATGATCATCGCGGCGCGCCTGAATTCTGCGACCCCGAAGGCGGGCGTTGGCTTCGAGCTCGACGTCATCGCGGCCTGCTTCATCGGTGGCGCGTCGGCATCCGGCGGCGTGGGCAAGATTACCGGTGCAGTCATCGGCGCCTTCATCATGGGTGTCATGAACAACGGCATGTCGATCATGGGTATCGGCATCGACTACCAGCAGCTCATCAAGGGCCTCGTGCTTTTGGCTGCTGTCTTCTTCGACGTTTACAACAAGAACAAAGCAGTCTGAGGATAGGCTTATGTTTCTCTCGCAATTGAAGACTGGCGGCGTCATTTGCCGCCAGGGTGAGGCCGCGCGCCTTGTCCCCGGCTACAACACCACTTACGACCTCGCCAAGGCGGCCATTGCCGCCGGAACGACCGTCGCAGCTATGATTGAAAAGCAGGGCGCAGGCGATACGGTTGACCTGCTCGCACTTGCCGGCGAAGGCAAACTCGATTGCCCGGTCCGACATCCGGATCCGGCCCATATGTACCTGACCGGTACGGGTCTGACCCACACCGGTTCGGCATCGGCTCGTGACAGCATGCATGCCGACACCGCCGGCATGAGCGACTCGATGAAGATGTTCCGCATGGGCCTCGAAGGCGGCAAGCCGAAGCCCGGCGAAATCGGCGTGCAGCCGGAATGGTTCTACAAGGGCAACGGCTTCAATGCAGTCGCTCCGGGCGAAGACCTCGTCTCGCCCTCCTTCGCGCTGGATGGCGGCGAAGAACCGGAAATGGCAGGCTACTACATTATCGGCGACGACGGCACTGCGCATCGTCTCGGTTTCTCGATCGCCAACGAGTTTTCCGATCACGTGACGGAAAAGCTCAACTACCTGTTCCTTGCCCATTCGAAGCTGCGCCCGGCCTCATTCGGCCCGGAACTGCGCGTCGGCGCGCTCCCGGATCACGTGGAAGGCACCTCGCGCATTCTCCGTGGCGGCAAGACCGTGTGGGAAAAGCCGTTCCTGTCGGGTGAGACCAACATGTCCCACACGATCGCCAACCTTGAATACCATCACTTCAAGTATGCGCTGTTCTGCCAGCCGGGCGACCTGCACGTCCATATGTATGGAACGGCGACCCTTTCCGTGGCGGACGGCTTCGTCACACAGGAAGGCGACGTATTCGAAATCGAGTCCCCGCAATTCGGTCTTCCGCTGCGCAATCGCCTCGCCAAGGCTGCCGCAGAGACCGTCAAGGTGAAGATGCTCTGAGCGGATCGGTCACCGACCCGCCCATTTTTCCAGAGACAGGACAAAAGCTATGAGCAAGTTCAAACCGGCGGCCTGGCCGCGCCAACTGAGATCTCAGCACTGGTATGGCGGGACGTCCCGCGACACGATCTATCACCGTGGCTGGATGAAGAATCAGGGTCACCCGCACGACCTGTTCGACGGTCGCCCGGTTATCGGCATCCTCAACACCTGGTCGGACCTCACGCCCTGCAACGGTCACCTGCGCGAACTCGCTGAAAAGGTGAAGGCAGGCGTTTGGGAAGCGGGTGGCTTCCCGGTCGAGATCCCGGTCTTCTCGGCATCGGAAAACACCTTCCGTCCAACGGCGATGATGTATCGCAATCTCGCCGCCCTTGCCGTCGAGGAAGCCATGCGCGGCCAGCCGATCGATGGCGCGGTTCTGCTTGTCGGCTGCGACAAGACCACCCCGTCGCTCGTTATGGCCGCTGCCTCGACGGACCTTCCGTCGATCGTCGTCACCGGCGGTCCGATGCTGAACGGCTATTTCCGTGGCGAGCGCGTCGGCTCCGGCACGCATCTGTGGAAGTTCTCCGAAGCCGTCAAGGCGGGTGAGATGACCCAGGAAGAGTTCGTGGAAGCGGAAGCATCCATGTCCCGATCGAGCGGCACCTGCAACACGATGGGCACTGCCTCCACCATGGCTTCCATGGTTGAAGCCTTGGGCATGGCGCTCTCCGGCAACGCTGCCATCCCGGCTGTCGACAGCCGCCGTAAGGTGATGGCGCAACTCTCCGGTCGCCGCATCGTGCAGATGGTCAAGGACGACCTGAAGCCTTCCGACATCATGACCAAGGAAGCCTTCGAGAACGCCATTCGTGTCAACGGTGCGATCGGCGGCTCGACCAATGCCGTCGTGCACCTGCTCGCCATGGCCGGCCGCGTCGGCATCGACCTGACGCTCGACGACTGGGACCGCCTCGGCCGCGACATCCCAACCATCGTCAACCTGATGCCGTCGGGCAAGTACCTGATGGAAGAGTTCTTCTATGCCGGCGGCCTGCCTGTCGTCATCAAGCGCCTCGGCGAAGCCGGCAAGCTGCACAAAGATGCGCTCACGGTTTCCGGCGTCAGCATCTGGGACGAAGTCAAGGATGTCCGCAACTGGAACGAGGACGTCATTCTTCCGGTCGAAAAGGCACTGACGCAGCAGGGCGGCATCGTCGTCCTGCGCGGCAACCTCGCGCCGAAGGGTTGCGTGCTGAAGCCATCTGCTGCTTCCCCGCACCTGATGAAGCATCGCGGCCGCGCCGTGGTCTTCGAAGACATCGACGACTACAAGGCGAAGATCAACGACGAGGCGCTCGACATCGACGAGACCTGCGTCATGGTGCTGAAGAACTGCGGTCCGCGCGGCTATCCGGGCATGGCCGAAGTGGGTAATATGGGCCTGCCTCCGAAGGTTCTGCGCAAGGGCATCACCGACATGGTCCGCATCTCCGATGCCCGCATGTCCGGTACCGCCTATGGAACTGTCCTCCTGCACACCTCGCCGGAAGCTGCCCGTGGCGGTCCGCTCGCCATTGTCCGCAACGGCGACTTCATCGAGATCGACGTCGATGCCCGCAAGGTGCATCTCGATATCTCGGAAGAGGAAATGCAGCACCGTCTGGCCGATTGGCGCCCCTCGGTCGAACCGCCGGCAAGCGGTTATGCGAAACTCTTCCATGATCATGTCGAGGGCGCCGATACCGGTGCAGACTTTGACTTCCTGAAGGGCTGCCGCGGTTCGCCGGTCGGCAAGGATGCACACTGAGGAACCTGATCATGGCAGATCGTATCCCGCTCGCGCTCGTGGGCATCGGCAAGATTGCCCGCGACCAGCATATTCCGTCGATCGCTGGTGGTAACGACTTTGTCGTTGCCGCCGGTGTCAGCCGTCACGGCAAGGTCGAAGGTGCGGAAAACTTCACAGACTTCGATGCCTTTCTGGCTGCCCGCCCGGACATCAAGGTCGTCTCGCTCTGCACGCCGCCGGAAGTCCGTTTCGACATGGCCAAGGCCGCGATCGCGGCCGGTCGCCACGTATTGATGGAAAAGCCGCCGGCCACGACCTTGGGCGAGGCAGAAGCCCTAAGCGAGATCGCCGCCAAGGCTGGCGTCACGCTCTTCGCCACCTGGCACTCACGTTTCGCCCTCGGTGTCGAGCCGGCAAAACAGTGGCTTTCGGACAAGGTCATCCAGTCGATTTCGATCGTCTGGAAAGAAGACGTCCGCCGCTGGCATCCCGGCCAAGCCTGGATCTGGGAACCGGGTGGTTTCGGCGTCTTCGATCCGGGTATCAATGCTCTCTCGATCCTGACCGAGATCGTGCCTGGTCACATCATGGTTCAGAAGTCGACGCTTGAGTTTCCGGAAAACAAGAAGCAACCCATTGCCGCGTCCATCGCCATGCGGACCGTCGAAGGCGCGCCTGTTACGGCCGAATTCGACTGGCGACAGGAAGGCCCGCAGACCTGGGATATCACTGTCCAGACGAATGAAGGCGAACTGCGCCTTTCAAAGGGCGGTTCGGAACTCTATATCGGGGGTAAGGAACAGGCGTCTGGCCCGGATCGCGAATATGCGGGCATCTACGAACGCTTCGCCAAGCTTATCCGCTCTCGCCAGAGCGACACCGACTACCAGCCGCTGCGCATTGTGGCGGATTCCTTCCTCTGCGGAGAGCGGAAAGTCGTCGCTCACTTTGAAGACTGAAATCAAAAGGAGGCCCCTCCCATGGCCTATACACCGACCGGAAAACACCTGATCGCCGGCAACTGGGTTACCAGCACCGATACTTTCTCTTCTTCCCCCGCAACCGGCGCATCGCACACCTTCTCAAAGGGTACGCCGGCTTTGGTCGACCAGGCAGCGAAGGCCGCAGAAGAGGCCTTCGAAACCTATGCTTATTCGACACGTGAAGAGCGTGCGGCCTTCCTTGAGGCAATCGCAGAGGAAATCGATGCGCGCGGCGACGCGATCACCGAGATTGGCAGCCAGGAGTCCGGCCTGCCGGAAGCCCGGCTGATCGGCGAGCGTGGTCGTACCGTCGGGCAGCTTCGTCTCTTCGCCGCCCACATCCGCAAGGGTGACTACCTCGATCGCCGCCATGATGAGGCTCTGCCTGACCGCAAGCCCCTGCCTCGCTCAGATCTCAGGATGATTCAGCGTCCAATCGGGCCCGTCGCCGTATTCGGTGCGTCCAACTTCCCGCTCGCCTTTTCGACGGCAGGCGGTGACACGGCGGCGGCGCTGGCTGCCGGTTGCCCCGTGGTAGTCAAGGCCCATGATGCTCATCCGGGCACGGGTGAAATCGTCGCCTCTGCCATCGATGCCGCGATAAAGCGTTGCGGCGTGCATCCGGGCGTATTTTCGCTGGTGCATGGTGGCAGCCGCGAAGTCGGCCAGGCCCTCGTCCAGCATCCGCTGATCAAGGCGGTCGGCTTCACCGGCTCGCTTGGCGGCGGTCGCGCGCTGTTCGACCTCTGCGCCCAGCGTCCGGAGCCGATCCCGTTCTTCGGCGAGCTCGGCTCAGTCAACCCGATGTTCATGCTGCCCAAGGCTGTTGCTACTCGCGGCGAAACCATTGCCAAGGGCTGGGTCGGTTCGCTCACCATGGGAGCCGGCCAGTTCTGCACGAACCCGGGGATCGTCGTCCTGTTGAAGGGCAGCGATGCGGACAAGTACGTCGAAACGGCAACGGAAGCGCTGTCTGCTGTCGGTCCGCAGACCATGCTGACGGACGGTATCGCCGATGCTTACCGCAAGGGTGCAACGCGCATTGCCGGCACCGAAGGGGTTCGTTCGGTTCTGACCTCAACCTGCGACCTGCGGAATGCCACGCCATACCTCTTCCAGACTACAGCCAAGGACTGGCTCGAAAACCACGTCCTCGGCGAAGAAGTATTCGGACCGCTGGGTCTCATCGTCATCGCCGACAGCGAAGACGAAATGGTCGCGATGGCGCGGAGCCTGTCGGGACAGCTGACGGCTTCGCTGCACCTGGATGCAGGCGACGAAGCGCTTGGAAAGCGCCTAATGCCGATCCTGGAGCGCAAGGCGGGCCGCGTGCTCGCCAATGGCTTCCCGACCGGTGTGGAAGTGGCTGACTCGATGGTCCATGGCGGTCCCTACCCGGCCTCCACGAACTTCGGCGCTACGTCTGTCGGCACGCTGTCCATCCGCCGCTTCCTGCGGCCGGTCTGCTTCCAGGACATTCCGGCCGCCCTGCTGCCGGTGGACCTGGCCTGAGGTAGAAGCAGTGACTACAAAGCCGTTTGCCGCCCTGGTCGACTGGGGCACCAGCAATCTCCGCCTCTGGCTGACTGACAGCCAGGGCGGGGTCCTCGCCGAGCGGCAATCGGCAGAAGGCATGGGCAACCTCGATCGCTCGGCCTATCCCGCTATTCTTGAGGGCCATTTGTCGGCCCTTGGGGCAGAATCTGACTTGCCTGCGGTCATCGCCGGAATGGCCGGGGCTCGGACGGGTTGGCGCGAGGCACCTTATGTGGAAACGCCTGCGCCGCTCATTGGCCTCTTTCAGCACGCCGTGATCCCGGATGGCGTTACGCGTCCCGTCTACATCCTGCCGGGCGTTTGCCAACGCGAGAACGGCCGCTATGACGTTATGCGGGGCGAGGAGACGCAGCTTGCCGGCGCTCTAGAACAGGGCCTCGACAACGCGTTGTTTTGCCTGCCGGGCACTCATTCCAAGTGGGCAATGGTAGAAGACGGGCACATTCGCCGTTTCTCCACAGTCATGACGGGTGAGTTGTTCCATCTGATCAGCCGGCAGTCGATCTTGCGGCTGTCAGTTCCGGAAGATGCGGACGCAGAAGCGGATCCGGACATTTTCAACGCGGCAGTGGACGCTGCTCTCGCGCCAAACTTTGCCTTGACCTCCACGCTTTTCTCCATCCGCGCCGAAAGTCTTCTGTCCCAAGGGACGAAGATCAATGCCGCCGCCCGCCTCTCCGGACTTCTGATCGGCGCAGAAATTGCCGCCATCCAGTCGGATCTGAGACGCTACGGCAAGGCCTACCTGATCGGGACGGGCAAGCTGACGCGTCTTTATGCGCGCGCCATTGCCAGAGCCGGCGGGGAAGCGGTCATGCTCGATGGCGGGCTGCTGGTCCGTCGCGGCCTGCTCGCTAGCGCTTTTTCATTGTTCGACCACGAATTCAAGGAATGACCCCATGACCTCCACCGTCGCCTGGCCGTCCCTCCGCCGCAATCTGGTGGCGATCCTGCGTGGCATCAAGCCCGAAGAGATCGAGGCTGCCGTGGACGCTCTTGTCAACGCTGGTTTCGAGGCGATCGAGGTCCCGTTGAACTCTCCGGAACCCTTCGTCTCGATCGAGAAGGCGCGGAAGCTGGCGCCCGCCAATGTTCTGATCGGCGCAGGCACCGTCCTGGAAGTCGCTCAGGTGGACCGCCTCAATGATGTTGGTGGCAACTTGCTGGTGACGCCGAATGTGGAGCCTGATGTGATCCGTCGCGCTGTCGGCCACGGGATGGTCACCATGCCCGGCGTCTTCACGGCAACGGAAGCGCTTCTAGCCGCGAAAAGCGGTGCGGCCGCGCTAAAATTCTTCCCGGCGAGCGCACTGGGTCCGGGTGGCATTTCCGCAGTCAAGGCTATTCTGCCGGCTAACCTGCTGGTTGGCGCTGTGGGCGGTGTCTCGGAGAATAACTTCGCCGACTACTGGAAAGTGGGTGTTCGCGCTTTTGGCTTGGGCACCAGCCTTTACAGGCCAGGTGATTCGGCATCGTCGATCGGCGAAAAGGCCTTGAAGGCCGCCGCTGCCTACGATGCGTTGAAGGCCTAATGGCCTGAGCTGAAGTCTAGGCAGACCCGACCGCCGCCGGTACACGGCGGCGTTGTCGCGCCTCGGTGTGACATATGTCACTCACCGAGCGAATTATTCGGCCGTCGCCGCATTTTCACCAAACCAGCGCCCCTTTTTGCGATAATGTATAACCAACTTGGTTGGCGCGATGCGCCAAAAGGTCCGGTCAGACGCATTGACCCCTTACCCCCAGCCCCCCAATGCTTCGGGCCGGACCGCACCAGGTTCTAGAATTTCCTCAACCAGAGACTGTTGTGCCGTCCCATCATGACGGTTGCGCCGACAATACCCGATGGGTTGCCCTCTTCGTCCGCGCCTTGCAGTAGAACAGCACATCCATCACTTTTGTCCGAACTGATCGCCCGCGCCGGAAGAGTTATATCGAGCGGCTCGCCGTTCCAGAGACCCACTGTCTGAACGTCAGTGACACTGTGCCAGTAATCCATGCTCTTACCGACATTTTCGCCCTTGAGCATTTCCACCGTCTGATGTTCGCGAAAATACACCACCACGACATTGGCCTTGCCGATACCGCTGCCGACCGAGATGGCCAGTTGATCCCCGTTTTGCCTGGCCTTCACCGGAACCACGAGACCTTTGCCACTGCTGCGCATCCCCTCAAGGCGACGGTTGATCTCGGTCGCATCCGTACCTTTCAGATGATCGCGGCCGTTCAGCACGGCTTGCGGCGTGTAGACGCCACTACGACCGAATGTTTTGGCATAGGCATATTGCCGCTCGGTATTTTCCGGCGTGCCCAAAGTGTCCGCCCATCCGAGATAATTCCAATAGTCGACGTGATAGGAAAGCGCGACGATATTACCCTGACGCACCAGTTGCTCGAAGGCGCGATCTGCAGGAGGGCACGACCGGCAGCCTTGCGAGGTGAAGAGTTCGATAACGCCCTTCGGCTGTACGAAGCTATCGGCAAAGGCCTGAAAGGGCAGAAGCGCCAACGCCATCGCCACTGCAGATTTGGCGGCCCGATTGATGCACTGGCGTTTGGAAACGGCTTGCATGGTCACCTGCAGCATTCGTCTGACTTTTGCCTTCATCCCTGATGGTGCACTTGATAGACCCTTACACCCTGTGCGCAAAGTCACGATGGGGTGAAACTTTCGTCACAACGGCGGTCGCCAAGATCGGCACAAAAAGGCCGCCGGTACCCCGGCGGCCTCTCAAAGCAAAGCACAAAACAATCAGGCAGCGAGGTCGCGCAGAACAGTCTGCAGAATGCCGCCATTGTTCATGTAGGTCACTTCGTCGAGCGTATCGATGCGGCAGAGCAGCGGTACCTCCTTCACGGTGCCGTCGGAGTAGGTGATCTTCGCGATCTTCTTCTCGCGCGGCTTGATATCCCCTTCCAAACCCTCGATCGTGACGACCTCGTCGCCCTTGAGGTTCAGCGAAGCCCAGGTCGTGCCTTCCTCGAAGGTGAAGGGCACGACGCCCATGCCGACGAGATTCGAGCGGTGAATACGCTCGAAGGATTGTGCGATGACTGCCTTGACGCCGAGCAGGTTGGTGCCCTTGGCAGCCCAGTCACGCGACGAGCCGTTGCCGTATTCGACGCCTGCAAAGATGACGAGCGGAACGCCCTCTTGTTTGTACATCATCGCCGCATCGTAGATCGACAGCTCTTCCTTCGACGGATAGTGGACGGTGTAGCCACCTTCCTTGCCGTTCGGGCCGAGCATGTGGTTGCGGATGCGGATGTTGGCGAAGGTGCCGCGCATCATGACTTCGTGGTTACCACGGCGTGTGCCGTACTGGTTGAAATCCGCCACTGCGACGCCATTGCCTGTCAGATAAGCGCCAGCCGGGGAAGCCGCCTTGATCGAACCAGCCGGAGAAATGTGGTCGGTGGTGATCTTGTCGCCGAAGAGACCGAGGACGCGGGCGCCGTTGATGTTCTTCAGGCCCGAGCCTGTCTTGCCCATGCCGACGAAGTAGGGCGGGTTCTGCACATAGGTCGACTTGTCATCCCAGGCATAGGTCTGGCCTGCGGGGACCTGAACGGCCTGCCAGTTCTCGTCGCCCTTGAACACGTCTGCGTACTTAGATTCGTAGAGTTCGCGGGTAACGTATTTCAGGATGAATTCCTGGATCTCGTGCGAAGTCGGCCAGATATCCTTCAAGTAGACCGGGTTGCCGTTCTGGTCTTCACCGAGCGGCTCAGTGGTAAGATCCTTCTGCACGGTACCGGCAAGCGCATAGGCAACGACCAGCGGCGGCGATGCCAGGTAGTTTGCCTGCACGTCCGGAGAGATACGACCTTCAAAGTTGCGGTTGCCCGAGAGCACGCCGGCCGTGATCAGGCCCTTGTCGTTGATGGTCTTGGAAATCGGCGCCGGCAGCGGTCCGGAATTGCCGATGCAGGTGGTGCAGCCAAAGCCGACGAGGTTGAAGCCCAGCGCATCCAGCGAAGTCTGCAGGCCCGACTTGGCGAGATATTCGCCAACAACCTGGGATCCAGGTGCTAGCGACGTCTTCACCCACGGCTTCGTCTTCAGGCCTTTGGCAACAGCGTTTCGAGCGAGCAGACCAGCGGCAATCAGAACGCTCGGGTTCGAGGTGTTGGTGCAGGAGGTAATAGCGGCAATCGCCACATCGCCATGACCCAGATCGAAATCCGTGCCTTCCACCGCATAACGGTTGGTCAACTGACCAGGCTTCTTGTAGTCGCCTTCAAGAGCCGTTGCGAAGTTCGGCGCAATGGTTTCGAGCGGCAGGCGCCCTTCCGGACGCTTCGGGCCGGCCATTGACGGCACGACGTCACCGAGATCGAGTTCGAGCGTGTCGGTGAAGACGAGGTCCGAGCCATCGCCGTCGCGCCACATGCCCTGCGCCTTGGAATAGGCTTCAACGAGGGCGATGCGGTCCTTTGTGCGGCCCGACATGGTCAGATAATTGATGGTTTCGCCATCAACAGGGAAAAAGCCGCAGGTCGCGCCGTATTCCGGGCCCATGTTGCCGATGGTTGCACGGTCTGCGAGCGACATCGAATCAAGGCCGGAGCCGAAGAATTCGACGAACTTCGAGACAACGCCCTTCTTGCGCAGCATCTGCACGACGGTGAGCACGAGGTCGGTCGCGGTGACGCCTTCCTTCACCTTGCCGGTGAGCTTGAAGCCGATGACTTCGGGCAGCAGCATGGAGACCGGCTGGCCGAGCATAGCGGCTTCGGCTTCGATACCGCCAACGCCCCAGCCGAGAACGCCGAGACCGTTGATCATCGTGGTATGGCTGTCGGTGCCGACGCAGGTGTCTGGATAAGCCGTGGTTTCGCCATCCTCATCCTTGGTCCAGACGGTCTGGCCGAGGTATTCCAGATTGACCTGGTGACAGATGCCGGTGCCGGGCGGCACGACCCGGAAGTTCTTGAATGCCTGCTGGCCCCACTTTAGGAAGCGATAGCGCTCGCCGTTGCGCTCGTATTCAAGCTCGACATTTCGGGCAAAGGCCGTTGGCGTGCCGAATTCGTCGACGATAACAGAGTGGTCGATAACCAGGTCGACGGGAACCAGCGGGTTGATCTTTTCCGGATCACCACCGAGATTGACCATGGCGTCGCGCATGGCAGCAAGGTCAACGACGGCGGGAACGCCGGTGAAGTCCTGCATCAGAACGCGAGCCGGGCGGTAAGCGATTTCCGCTTCGGTCAGACCCTTGTTGACGAGCCATTCGGCAACAGCTTGAATGTCCTTCTTGGTGACCGAGCGGCCATCCTCGTTGCGGAGAAGATTCTCCAGCAGGACCTTCATCGAGTAGGGAAGTTTCGAGACCCCCGCCAGGCCATTCGCTTCGGCTTTCGGAATGCTGTAATAGACGTAGTCTTTGCCGTCGACGGTCAGAACCGACCGGCAATTGAAGCTGTCGAGAGATTTAGCCACGGATAGAAACCCCGCTTAAACTGATAGCCAACACATTCGTGCGGACGCCTATGCACTTCATGCACATCAGGATGCGGGTACGACCATTTCCGCTGTCCGCCCGTGGAAATCGCTTCTGGCGATCTTCAAGTTCGGCACAAGGATGAACTTCACGCCGGCCGCTGGCGTGGTTGCAGGTCTTATAGATAATTTCTAAGAAAGGTGCCAGACCGACGAAGGGCGAAAACCGAGATTTTTTATGAGGCAGGCCTCATCCTGCCGGAAAGCGCACATGATCAGGCTGGTCGCCGATGCTCTGTCTGCCCGAAGGGGCGAAGATCTGATTTTTACTAATATTTCCTTTACCTTGGCAGCAGGAGAGGCGCTTGTTCTGACGGGACGAAACGGCTCGGGAAAATCGACTTTGCTGCGCGTTATCGCCGGCCTTTTGTTGCCGGAAGCGGGCGAAGCCCGGTGTCACGTGGTAGGTGAGGAAGGGGTAAGACCCGCCCGCGAATTCAGTCATTATCTCGGTCACCGCAACGGGATGAAGCGCGAACTGACGGTTCTGGAAAACCTGCAATTCTGGAAACAATATCTCGGCGACGTCGGCCAGGGTCTGAGCCTGAGCATTCAGGACGCCGCCTCGGCCGTCGACCTCGCTGGAATTCTGCACCTCCCTTATGGATATCTCTCGGCCGGTCAGCAACGCCGATTCGCGATGGCACGACTGCTGGTCGCAAACCGTCCGATCTGGATATTGGACGAGCCGACAGCGGCACTCGACAGCCGGGCCGACCGCATGTTCGAGGACCTCGTTCGGCAACACCGAAGGTCAGGCGGCATCGTCCTTGCCGCCACCCACCAGCCGCTCGGCATGGAGGGTGCCCAGACGCTGGAAATGAAGGGCTTCGAGTTCCACGATCTGGAGCCGCTGGCATGATGGCGCTTTTCCTTCGCGACCTCAAGCTATCGGTGCGTTCCGGCGGCGGTGCCTTGATCGGGGTCCTGTTCTTCATGACGGTGGTCGCCGTCATACCGTTCGGCGTTGGCCCCGATCTCAATCTGCTGGCGCGTATCGGCCCCGCCATCGTCTGGATCGGCGCCCTGCTCTCCGCCCTTCTTGGTCTCGATCGTCTGTTTCAGGCCGAGCGCGACGATGGCTCTCTGGACATCCTTCTGATGCAGGAGACGCCGCTCGTTCTGACGGTCCTCGTCAAGTGTCTGGCTCACTGGGTTGCGACAGGTTTGCCACTCGTCATTGCCTCGCCTCTGCTTGGCCTGTTCATGAACATGGATGAGGTGGCAATCGGGGCGGTCATGCTGACATTGCTCGTCGGCTCGCCTGCAATCACCTTCATTGGCGCAGCAGGTGCTGCGGTGGCCGTGGCCCTCCCCCGAGGTGGTTTGCTTGTGTCCATTCTGGTCTTGCCGCTCGCCATCCCCGTTCTCATCTTCGGCGTCAGCGCATCCTATGCGGCGGTCGAGGATCCGGCACCCTTCCTGCCGCCCTTCCTCTTCCTCGCCGCCATCACGCTTTTCTTTGCTGTGATCGGCCCCGTTGCGGCAGCGGCCGCGCTTCGCAATGCCGCGGATTAACGGGCGCCGGTTTGACCGTGATCAATTGCAGGCCAATGTGAGACAGGCTAGAAACGTAACATGACCGACAGCAGCCTTGCCTTCTCCAAGATCGGCGACCTCGCCAACCCGACACGCTTCCTGGCGCTTGTAGCCCGGATCCTACCGTGGCTGGCCGGCGTGACGCTCGTGCTCTTCGCGATCGGCCTCGTCATGAGCTTTACGACCGAAGGGGATTATCAGCAGGGTGACACGGTCCGGATCATGTATGTGCACGTGCCTGCGGCATGGCTCTCGATGATGTGTTATTCCGTGATGGCGCTGTCTGCGATCGGCACGCTGGTCTGGCGCCATCCCTTGGCGGATGTCAGCCACAAGGCGGCAGCACCGCTCGGCGCCGGATTCACCTTGATCGCGCTCGTGACAGGGTCACTCTGGGGTAAGCCCATGTGGGGAACCTGGTGGGTCTGGGATGCCCGCCTGACCTCCGTCTTCGTGCTCTTCCTGATGTATCTCGGCCTGATCGCCTTCAACCGCGCCATGGATGACCCGTCTCGTGCGGCGCGCGTCAGCTCGGTGCTGATCCTTATCGGCTTCGTCAACATCCCGATCATCAAGTTTTCGGTCGACTGGTGGAATACGCTGCACCAACCGGCAAGCGTCATGCGTCTTGATGGCCCGACCATCGATCCTGAATTCCTCTGGCCGCTTCTGGTCATGGCAATCGCCTTTACCTGTCTGTTCTTCACTCTGCATCTGATGGCCATGCGCAACGAGATCTGGCGCCGCCGCGTCACCGCCCAGCGTCGCATGGCCGCCCGCCAGGCCAACCGGGAGCAAGCGGCATGAGCCACGCCTTCTATGTCTTTGGATCCTACGGTCTCGCCGCCGGCATCTGCCTCGGGCTGACGCTGTGGACCTATCTCGACGGTCGAGCACGCCAGGCAGAACTCAAGCTTCTTGAAGCCCAGGGAATACGCAGAAGGTCACAGGCGACAGCGCCGCAGGACCCTGCCGCATGACATCGTCCGAAAACACTCCGAAGCCCGCCGCGAAAGGCCGGATGCGCTACGTCATCGCAGCGCTCCCACTGCTGGTTTTCGCGGCACTGGCGATCGCGTTCGCCACTCAGCTCGAATCCGGACGCGACGTCTCGGAAATCCCGTCTGCGCTCCTCGGCACGAAGGCACCCGCTCTCGAACTCGCGGCACTTGAGGGGTCCGACCGGCCCGCACTCAACACTGCGGCCATTGCCGGCAAACTGACGCTCGTCAATGTCTTCGCCTCGTGGTGCGTCCCCTGCCGGGAAGAGCACCCCCTGCTCCTCGCCCTGTCGAAGGATCCGCGCATTACCCTTGTGGGCATCAACTACAAGGACCGCAACGACAACGCGCTGCGCTTCCTCGGAGAACTCGGTAACCCCTTTCAAGCCATCGGTGTAGATCCCAATGGCAAGGCTGCCATTGACTGGGGCGTCTACGGCATTCCGGAAAGCTATCTGGTCGCCCCGGATGGCACGATTCTGTTCAAGAAGGTCGGTCCTTTCGATCAGCAGTCGATCGACACGCAGTTGATGCCAGCGGTCGAGAAGGCCTTGGCCGGCTCCTGAGGGATCACACCCCGCCTTGCCACACCTTGACCGCCTCAATGGGCCAGACCAGCATCAGGACGTTGAGGGTCAGGTTGTCCCTGATGACCAGCGCGGTCAGGATCTCGAAGCCAATGGCGATGGCAATGGTGAGCCACACCGGCGCTCGGGCCGCAAAGAAAAAGCCGGCAATCATCGATACCATATCGATCCCTGAATTCAGGATACTGTCACCCGTGTAGCCGATGGCCATGGTGGCGGTACGATAGCGATCTATCACGATCGGCGAGTTTTCCAGGATCTCCCAACCCGCTTCGATCAGAGCGGAGAGCGCGAGCCGAGCCGCAACCGGCTTGCGCCGCAGGATCAACCAGCCAAGGCCATAAAAGAGAAAGCCGTGAATGATGTGCGAGGGCGTGTACCAGTCAAACAAGTGCTGAGAGTTCCCAGGTGTATTCACGCCGGCCTCGAACAGCTTCACATAGCCACACTCGCAAATCCAGATGCGGCCCATCAGGTACTGCGACAGCACCTGAACCAGAATGATGAGCGCGGTCACCACCAGCCAGAAACGGGTTGAAAAATGGTTATCCGTCTGGCTGGTCATCGCGGTCATTTCTCGTCCTTCTCGTCCAGGGAGTGCTTCATGATCAGCGGCATCTGCGCAAGTGTGAATAGGATGGTGATCGGCATAGTGCCCCAGACCTTGAAGCTCACCCAGACATCGTCGGAAAAATTGCGCCAGACCACTTCGTTGAGAACGGCAAGAAACAGGAAAAAGACACCCCAGCGCAGGGTCAGCTTCTTCCAGCCTTCTGCATCAAGTTGGAATGCCGCGTTGAAGACATAACCGAGCAGCGAGGTGCCGAAGGCGAGGCCGCCGAGAAGGACGACGCCGAACAGCGTGTTGACGATTGTCGGCTTCATCTTGATGAAGGTCTCGTCCTGCAGCCAGATGGAAAGGCCACCGAAAACCATCACGACCACACCCGAAACCAGCGGCATCACAGGCAGATGCTTGAAGACGAT
Source organism: Rhizobium glycinendophyticum (assembly GCF_006443685.1). NCBI lineage: Bacteria > Pseudomonadati > Pseudomonadota > Alphaproteobacteria > Hyphomicrobiales > Rhizobiaceae > Peteryoungia > Peteryoungia glycinendophytica. Next base: position 357,810 of record NZ_VFYP01000002.1, read on the forward strand.
CTTCGAAACCAGAAGCGAGATCACCGTCGCGGCCATGAAGAGGGCGGTTGCGATCAACAGCGGGCCCCCTATGGCAGTCAGTTCAGGAAATGTCCGCGACAGCCATTCCCCACGTAGATTGCCGAAGAAAAACACCATCAACGGGCCGAGTTCCAGCGCCATCTTCAACAGCGGATGCTGCTTGTCGGCCTTTGAGGCGTGGGTATCGGTCGATGCGTCCGACATAAGTCTCATCCTTGAAGTTGTTGCGCCTCAGCGCGCGATCCCGGCGATGGCACTGGCAAAATCTTCCGCCTCGAAAGGCTCCAGATCGTCGATCCCCTCGCCGACACCGATGAAATAGACAGGCAGTTTGTGCTTGGCCGCAATAGCAACGAGAATACCGCCACGCGCCGTCCCGTCGAGCTTGGTCATGATCAGGCCGTTGACCCCCGCAATGTTTCGGAAGATCTCGACCTGTTGCAGGGCATTCTGGCCTGTCGTCGCGTCGAGCGTCTGCAACACGGTATGCGGCGCATCCGGATCGAGCTTGCCGAGAACGCGGACGATCTTTTCGAGTTCCGCCATTAGTTCTGCCTTGTTTTGCAGGCGACCGGCGGTGTCGATGATCAGGACGTCGGCCTTGTCGGCCTTGGCTTTTTCGAATGCTTCATAGGCCAAGCCTGCCGCATCGGCGCCGAGCTTGGTGCCGATAAAGGTCGAACCGGTGCGATCGGCCCAGATCTTCAACTGCTCGATGGCCGCTGCACGGAAGGTATCGCCGGCCGCGAGCATCACCTTCAGCCCCGAGCCCGAAAGCTTGGCGGCGAGCTTGCCAATCGTCGTGGTTTTGCCGGTGCCGTTGACGCCAACGACAAGGATCACGTGCGGCTTGTGGCTCAGATCAAGCGCCAGTGGCTTGGCGACCGGTTTCAGCACCTTGACGATCTCTGTCGCCATGATCTTGGTGACGTCGTCGCCGGTCACATCCTTGCCATAGCGCTCGGAGGCCAGCGTGTCCGTGACGCGCAGCGCCGTTTCGACGCCGAGGTCGGCCTGGATCAGCAGGTCTTCCAGCTCCTCCAGCGTCTCGTCGTCCAGCTTGCGCTTGGTGAAGAGAGCGGAGATCTGGCCGGTCAGTTGCGAGGAGGTGCGAAATAGGCCGGCCTTCAGGCGCTGGAACCAGCTCAGCTTTTCGGCCGGGGCAGCGGCCTCGGGCTCCGGCGCTCTCGCCTCAGCGGTGGCGAAACCCTTGGGCAGCAAGGGGACCACGGGCCCTAAGGCTAAATCCGAGACGGCTTCATTTTCTGCTTCCGGCTCGTCGGCGGTCGCGGACTCAGCTTCGGCCTTCTCTTCCTCGGCTTCCGCCTCGAGCAGTTCGAGCGGCACCATCGAGAGATCTTCAGGTGACAGATCGTCGGATGGACCGCCGGCCGTTTCCATCTCCTCCACGAGAACCGGATCTTCGGCCAGAGGCAGGTCTTCGAAGCGATCCTTCGGCTCGCTTTCCGCCGAAATCGCCACCTCTTCCTCGGCCGTCAACTCCGCCGGCACCGTCGGCGTTTCTGCGGGCTTCTCCTTGCCGAAGGTGAAGACTTTCTTGATGAAGCCGAGGGCCATGGTCACTCTATTCCGTCTGTCAGGCAGCCGCGCTTGCCGCTGCCGATGCAATCGTCAGATGGCGGCCCGTATGGCCACCGATCGAAACCTCGACAAGGCTGCCCGGTTTCATGCCGGGCGCTGCGACGAGGGTGAAGTCTTCCGTATGCGCCATTTCGTTGCGCTCGACCAGCAGCTTCTGGCGCGTGCCGACATGCGCGGCGAGATGGATAGCCTGCAATCGATCGGCGACGGCCCGAAGTTCTGCGGCGCGTGCCTTGACGACCGCCCGGTCGAGCTGCGGCATGCGGGCTGCCGGCGTGCCCGGGCGCGGGCTGTAGGGGAAGACATGCAGATGCGCGATGCCGATCTCCTCGGCGAGGCTGGCGGAGTTTGCCGCCATTTCCTCGGTCTCCGTCGGGAAACCGGCGATCATGTCGGCGCCGAAGGCAAAGCCGGGGCGCAAGCGCCGGACCTGTTCGGCAAAGGCAATCGCATCGGCGCGCGAATGCCGCCGCTTCATGCGCTTCAGGATCATGTCGTCGCCATGCTGCAGCGATAGATGCAGATGCGGCATGAAACGCGGCTCATCGGCAATCAGGTCGAAGAGATGGCTGTCTGCCTCGATGCTGTCGATCGAGGAGAGGCGCAGGCGCAGGATTTCCGGCACCTGCTTGAGCAGTGTCTTGGCGAGAAGGCCGAGCGTCGGATTGCCGGGCAGGTCGGCGCCATAACTCGTCGCATCCACGCCGGTCAGCACCACCTCGCGATAGCCGTTTTCGACGAGCTTGCGCGCCTGCTCGACGACGGCGCCCATCGGCACGGAACGTGAATTTCCGCGGCCAAAGGGGATGATGCAGAAGGTGCAGCGGTGATCGCAGCCGTTCTGCACCTGCAGGAAGCCGCGTACATGACCATCGATATGCGCCACCATCTGCGGCGCCGTCTCGGTCACGCTCATGATGTCGTTGACGGCCACCTTTTCTTCCGCCGAGACGCCAAAATCCGGCAGGCGGCGATAGTGTTCGGCCTTGAGCTTTTCCTCATTGCCGAGGACAGCGTCGACCTCGGGCATATCAGCGAAGTTTTGTGCTTCCGTCTGGGCGGCGCAGCCGGTCACGATGATACGGGCTTCCGGGTTCTCCCGGCGCGCACGTCGGATCGCCTGGCGGGCCTGGCGCACGGCCTCCGAGGTGACCGCACAGGTGTTGACGAGGATCGCGTTTTCGAGGCCGGCCTTGGCGGCTTCGGCCTTCATGACCTCGGATTCATAGGTGTTCAGGCGACAGCCGAAGGTGATGACCTCGACGGCGCCTTTTTGCTCAGACGTCACGGGGTGGCGGCCTCTGCCTGCCCGCTCTCGTCACGCTGCCAGTCCCCGGTCGTAGGATTAACCGTGCCGGACCATTCCCATTCGGCGGGACCGGTCATTACGACCTTGTCATCTGGTCGCCAGTCGATGGTCAGCGTGCCGCGATTGGGGCTCGACGCCACCGTGATCGTCACCTTGCGCTCGGTGCGGCCGGTACGAGCCGCAGAGACGCCGGCGGCACAGGCGGCAGAGCCGCAGGCGAGCGTCAGGCCGGCGCCGCGTTCCCAGGTACGCGTCACCATGGATGTCTTCGAGGTCACCTGGGCCAGGGTGATATTGGCCTTTTCCGGGAAGATCGGATGGTTTTCCAGGAGCGGCCCAAAGCGTTCCAGATCATAGGTCATCGGATCGCGATCGACCCAGAAAACGGCATGCGGATTGCCCATCGACATGGCCGAGGGCGAATGCAGGATCGGCGCGTCGATCGGGCCGATCTGCAGCTCGATGCGGCTGGTGTCGTGGAATTCTTCAGACAGCGGGATCTTGTCCCAGGCAAAGACCGGCTTACCCATGTCGACGGAGATCGTCCCGTCCTGATGCTCGACGGCGTTGAGGATGCCGGCGATGGTCTGGAAGGTGAAGCTCTTGCGACCTGTTTCGCTGGCCAGTGCCTGTACCACGCAGCGCGTGCCATTGCCGCAGGCCTGCGCCTTCGAGCCATCGCAGTTCAGGATGTCGATATAGGCGTCGGTGCCGTCGAGCTTCGGATCGTGGATCGCCATGATCTGGTCAAAGACGGTCGCGGGATCGGCGGCGAGCGCAATCGCGGCAGCCGGCGTCACCCGGTCGGTGCGACCGCGCATGTCGACGACCAGGATCTTGTTGCCAAGCCCGTTCATCCTCGCGAATTCGACCCGATCCGACATCGTCACTCCAGCAAGCTGCATTTTCAGCCTATATGGCGGAAATGCAAGCGAATTACCAGTAGAGCGGCCAAAACCACGCGTGCATGGTCAACGCCATGGTTCGGTTACCTCAAGCCATTCCCGGGTTCGCGCCTCAGGATCGGCATGCAAGGTAATGTCTGTCACCACCGCCGCACTGTCAGCACCTGCCGCAAAGACGCCGGGTAGCCGGTCGGGACGAAGACCACCGATCGCGACCAGGGGCAGGGGCCTGATCCTTTCCTTCCACACCGTCAGCCGTTCCAGACCCTGCGGCGCCCAGGGCATTTTTTTCAGGACCGTCGGATAGACGGGGCCGAGAGCGACATAGTCAGGCTTGGCAGCCAGCGCCGTTTCGAGCTCGGCCTTTTCATGGGTCGAGAGGCCGAGCTTCAGGCCTGCGCTGCGGATGGCTGCGAGGTCTGCCGTTGCCAGATCCTCCTGGCCGAGATGGATAAAGCCGCAGGCCTCGTCGATGGCGATCTGCCAGTAGTCGTTGACGATGAGGTGGCAGCCGTGGTCGGCGCAGCATTGCCGGGCGCGGCGGATGTGCTGGCGAAGCACGCTTTCCTCGGCGTCCTTCATCCGCAGCTGCACCAGCTTGACCCCCAGCGGCACCAGCCGCTCGATCCAGTCTGCATTGTCCACGATGAGGTAGAAGGGATCGAGCTTCATACGAAGACCCCCTTTCCGATGACGGGTGTTGACGGTACCGCCATGTCGCGCGGTTCCAGCATACCGGCTTGACGGGCGATTTGTCCTGCCTCGATCGCCTTGGCAAAAGCCTCTGCCATCGCGGCCGGATCACCGGCCGAGGCAACAGCGGTGTTGAGCAACACGGCGTCATAGCCAAGCTCCATCACTGTTGTCGCATGGGAGGGGCGACCGATGCCGGCATCGACGATCAGCGGCACGTCGCGAAATTCCGCCCGCATGGATTTGAGCGCCGGCAGATTCTGCGGGCCCATGGCACTGCCAATCGGCGCGCACCATGGCATCAGAACACGGCATCCGGCGGCGAGCAGCTTTTCCCCGACCACCAGATCGTCTGTCGTGTAGGGGAAAACCTCGAAGCCCTCGGAACCGAGGATCTTCGCCGCTTCCACGAGTTCGAAAACGTCAGGCTGCAGCGTGTCGTGATGGCCGATCACCTCAAGCTTGATCCAGGTAGTGCTGAAGACCTCGCGCGCCATCTTTGCCGTCAGCACCGCCTCTCGGGCGCTGTGGCAGCCGGCGGTGTTGGGCAGGACATGCACACCGAGATCGCGGATCAGCTGGAAGAAGGCCCCGCCCGCCTTGCCGCCTGCGGTCTCCCGGCGCAGCGAGACAGTGACGATCTCGGTCTTCGAGCGCCGAACGGCTTCGGCCAGGATCGCAGGCGAGGGGTAGCGCGCGGTGCCGAGCAAGAGGCGCGAGGAGACTGCCTTGCCATAGAGTTCCAGGGCCATCTCAGCCTCCCTGCATGGGCGAAAGGATCTCGATCCGATCGCCCTCCTTCAAGTGATGCGTGGATCGCTCCTCGCGATGAACCAGCTCGCCATTGACGGCGGTTGCCAGCCAGTCGCCCTCGTAGTCGAGCTTTGCGAGCAGATCGGCCAGATTACCGGCATCGAGCTCCAGGGCTTCTCCGTTGACGGTGAGCTTCATGCGGTCCTCCTTCGCTCAGAAGCGTCCAACTTCGTCAGCCTTTCCGCCGCCTCGCGCGCCAGGGCCGGTGCCAGCAGAAAGCCGTGGCGGTGCATACCGGCCACTGCCAGGCCTTCGGAGGTGTCGATAAGGCGGGGCACATTGTCCGGGAAAGCCGGGCGGATGCCGGTGCCGGTTTCCACGATGCGCGCCTCGGCAAAGGCCGGGTGCAGCGCATAGGCGGTGTTGAGCAGCTCCATCATCGAGCGCGCGGTGATCGGCCCGTCGTCGTCAGTCTCGATCATGGTCGCGCCCAGCATGAACAGTCCGTTGCCGCGCGGCACGATGTAGAGGGGGTGGCGGGGATGCAGGAGGCGCACGGGACGGGAGAGGGCAACATCGCCTGTTTCCAGATAGAGCATCTCTCCGCGCACACCGCGTAATCCTTCGATCTCGCCGATCGCCTGTGGTCCCCGGCAATCGACGGTCGTTGAATAGCCTACAGCCTCGTCCGCCTCCTCCCCAAAGCGGAAGGAAACACCGAGCCTCCGTGCGGCTTCATACAGACCCCGCAAGGCCTGGCGTGGATGAAGATGCGCCTCCTCTGAAAAGAAGAGGCCGGTGCCGAAACAGCCTTTGAGATCCGGCTCAAGCTCTGCGATCTCGTCCGCGCCCAGCCAGCGATGGCCGCGCGTGCGGGTCGCAAAGCGCTTGAGGTCGGCGAGATCGCGGGGATTAGCCAGCACAAGCGTGCCCCGGCGCTGGACGAGACCCGGCACGGCCTCGTCCCACCAGTCGGCAGCGGCAAGACCCGATGTCAGCACGATCTCTTCCGCCGCCTCCCGCTCGCAATAGGGGGCGAGCATGCCGCCCGCCCAATGGGAGGCGCCAAGCCCGATATCGGCCCGGCGCTCCACGACCTCGACGGCGATACCCCTGCGCGCCAGTTCCAGCGCCGTCGCCAGCCCCGCGACACCGGCGCCCTTCACCAGAACGGTCATGGCCGCTCTCCCGTTTCGAGCGCTGCGACCTCGTCCGCCGTCATGTAGAGATCGCCGCCGGCGCGGTATTTCTCCGCCATGGCGGTCAGGCCCTCCTTCTGGGCCTCGGCGCGGATGTCATGCGAGATGCGCATCGAGCAGAATTTCGGCCCGCACATCGAGCAGAAATGCGCCACCTTGTGCGCCTCCTTCGGCAGCGTCTCGTCATGCATGGAGCGCGCCGTTTCCGGGTCGAGCGACAGGTTGAACTGGTCTTCCCAGCGGAATTCGAAGCGGGCGCGGGAAAGCGCATCGTCGCGCAGCTGCGCTGCCGGATGCCCCTTGGCGAGGTCGGCGGCATGGGCCGCAATCTTGTAGGTGATGACGCCGGTCTTCACGTCGTCGCGGTCGGGCAGACCCAGATGCTCCTTCGGCGTCACATAGCAGAGCATCGCCGTACCGAACCAGCCGATCATCGCCGCCCCGATGCCGGAGGTGATGTGGTCGTAGCCGGGTGCAATATCCGTCGTCAGCGGCCCCAGCGTATAGAAGGGGGCCTCGCCGCAGGTCTTCAGCTGCTTGTCCATGTTCTCCTTGATCTTGTGCATGGGAACATGGCCGGGGCCTTCGATCATCACCTGGCAATCCTTCTCCCAGGCAATCTTGGTCAGCTCACCCAGCGTCTCCAGTTCGGCAAACTGGGCGGCATCATTGGCATCGGCGATCGAGCCGGGGCGCAAGCCATCGCCCAGCGAGAAGGAGACATCATAAGCGCGGCAGATGTCGCAGATCTCCTCGAAATGCTCGTAGAGGAAGCTCTCCTTGTGATGATGCAGACACCACTTGGCCATAATCGAACCACCGCGCGAAACGATGCCGGTCACGCGGTTGACGGTCAGCGGGATGTAATGCAGCCGCACGCCGGCATGGATGGTGAAGTAGTCGACGCCCTGTTCGGCCTGCTCGATCAGCGTGTCGCGATAGACCTCCCAGGTCAGGTCTTCGGCGATGCCGCCGACCTTTTCCAGCGCTTGGTAGAGCGGCACGGTGCCGATCGGCACGGGTGAATTGCGCAGGATCCAGTCGCGGATGTTGTGAATGTTGCGGCCGGTCGAGAGATCCATGACCGTATCGGCCCCCCAGCGAATCGCCCAGACCATCTTCTCGACTTCCTCGGCCATGGAAGAGGTGACGGCGGAATTTCCGATATTGGCGTTGATCTTCACCAGGAAGTTCCGGCCGATGATCATCGGCTCCAGTTCGGGATGATTGATGTTGGCCGGGATGATCGCCCGGCCCGAGGCGATCTCCTGGCGGACGAATTCCGGCGTCACGTGATCGGGGATCGCGGCGCCGAAACTCTCGCCGTCGCGGACAAGCGCTTCCCTTGCAGCCTTCCGGCCAAGGTTTTCGCGGATCGCCACATATTCCATTTCCGGCGTGATGATGCCGGCGCGGGCATAGGCAAGCTGGGTCACCGCCTTGCCGCCTGTTGCGCGCAGTGGACGATGATTCACGGGAAACATCGGAGTCAGCTTATCGGCCGAGACGAAGCCGTTGTCCTCGGGCTTCACGGCACGCCCGTCATAGGCCTCGACATCCCCGCGTGCCTCCACCCAGGCTATCCGGTGCCGGGCAAGCCCCTGGTCGATGGCGATGGTCGCCTGCGGGTCGGTATAGGGGCCTGATGCGTCATAGACATTTACGGGCGGTTCGCCGGAGGTCGGGTGCAGCGCGATCTGGCGCAGGGGCACGCGAATGTCAGGGTGCATGTCCCCTGCCAACAAGATCTTGGTCGAAGCGGGTAGTGGCCCGGTGGTGACGTCGGGCTTTGAGAAGTTAGGGGCAATGTTCATCGTGGAGCTCCAAGTGTTCAGGTTGGAGACCCAGTCATGTCAGCCGGAATGATGGAAAGACGCCACGGGATTCGGGTTTTCGAATCGTCGTTTTGCAGCGCTTGCACCGTCCCTACGCCAGTATGAACTGGATCAGGTTCAACGGGTCACCGCGCTGCCATGGTCCTTAGCGGGATTGGCGTAGCGATATCTCAGCCCCTTGTCGGGACACCCCTGGTGAATGCGTGAAGTGTGGTCAAAAGCGGTCCCGCTGTCAACGCGGGAGGTAACATTCAGGCGCCGGCGCGCGGCACCTCGAACTGCTGGCCTGGTCGCAATCCCTTGAAGCGGTCATTGCCGATACCCGCTGCCGACATGGCGGTCACAAGCGCCTTCGGCGGATCGTCGATCCCTTCATTGGTCAGCTGGAAGGTGCCGAAATGGTGGCCGATGCCGAAGGATGCACCGCTCAAGCGGAAGCCTTCGATCGCCTCTTCCGGGTTCTGATGTTGCGCCTTCATGAACCAGCGAGGCTCATAGGCACCGATCGGCATGATCGCGAGCCTGATGTCGCCGTGCTTGGCCTTGAGCTCGCGATAATGCTTGCCCTCGGCATAGCCGGTGTCGCCGATATGGTAGATCTTGCCGCCCGGTGTCTCCAGAACGAAGGCCGCCCAGAGCGCCATGCGACGGTCGCCCATACCGCGCGCCGACCAGTGGTGGCAGGGCTCGCAATGAATGGTGACGTCGTTGCCAATCTCGATCCGGTCACCCCAGTCCATGACGTCAGCCTCCAACCGAGGCACGTCGCTGCGAATGATCGTGTCGTTTCCGAGCGGCGTGACGAGGCGCGGGCTGTCGCGCTCGATCAGTCGCTTCAGGGTCGCGATGTCGAGATGGTCGTAGTGGTTGTGCGTGACGATCACGATGTCGATCTTCGGCACATCGTCGAAAGCGACACCCGGCGGATTGTTGCGCTTCGGTCCGGCAAACGAGACGGGGCTTGCCCGTTCCGACCAGACCGGATCGGTCAGGATGTTGAGCCCCGCCGTCTGGATGAGAAGCGTTGCATGGCCGACCATGGTGACGACCAGTCGGCTCCCTTCGACACGCGGCTCCGGCCTGGTCGTAACGAAATCGGCCGCAGCCACGGCCTTCGGCCAGTCTATCTTGCCGCCGCCGAGCTGCCAGCGCAGGAGATCGGTGAAGCCACGGGGCTCTTCGCCGCCCGGGTTGAAGAACACCTTGCCGTCGAAATGATCCGAGATCGGACCGGTGTAATAGCGATTGCCCGCCTGTGCTTCGCGCAAGCCGAGACCTCCGATTGCAGCGGCGACGAGCCCGAAGCCTGACCATTTGAAAAAACTGCGTCTGTTCATGGCTCACCCATATGTGGTTCTGCCGTTTCTACGGCAATAGGCGTGGCGCGGATTGTCGGATGGCCGCGATCTCCCCGGAAATCGGGACTTCGCTTGACTTCCCGGGTGTTTTCCTGTTTATCCGCCGCAATCTGCGAAGAGACGAGAACTCCGAGCCGCCGACCGGGACCCGAAAAGGTGTAAAGAGATCCCGGAGGTCAACACCCGACAGCGCGATGCGCCCTCGGGTGCTTTTTGGCTTTGCGTCTTGTTTTCCGCGTGGAGAAGACCGAGGTTTGGGTTTCCCCGAACCATGCAAGGAAGAGCCGATGTTTGAAAACCTCCAGGACCGTCTTGGATCCATTCTGAATGGACTGACCGGCCGTGGCGCACTGTCCGAGGCGGATGTCTCGGCTGCTCTGCGCGAGGTCCGTCGTGCCCTTCTCGAGGCCGACGTCGCTCTCGAAGTCGTCCGCTCCTTCACCGACAAGGTCCGCGAAAAGGCCGTCGGTGCCGCCGTTCTGAAGTCGATCAAACCCGGGCAGATGGTCGTCAAGATCGTCCATGACGAGCTGGTCGAAATGCTCGGCACCGAAGGGGTGTCGATCGACCTCAACGCACCGGCCCCCGTCGTAATCATGATGGTCGGTCTGCAGGGTTCTGGTAAGACGACCACCACGGGCAAGATCGCCAAGCGTCTGACCGATCGCGAGAAGAAGAAGGTCCTGATGGCCTCGCTCGACACGCGTCGGCCGGCCGCCCAGGAACAGCTTCGTCAGCTCGGCGTCCAGACCGGCATCGATACGCTGCCGGTGATCGCCGGCCAGTCGCCGACCGATATCGCATCGCGTGCTGTGCAAGCGGCCAAGCTCGGCGGCCATGACGTGGTCATCCTCGACACCGCCGGCCGTACGCATATCGACGAGCCGCTGATGATCGAGATGGCCGAGATCAAGTCTCGCGCCAAGCCGCATGAAATCCTGCTCGTCGCCGACTCGCTCACCGGGCAGGACGCCGTCAATCTGGCGCGCAATTTCGACGAACGCGTCGGCATCACCGGCCTCGTTCTGACCCGCATGGACGGCGATGGCCGTGGCGGTGCGGCGCTCTCGATGCGTGCCGTCACCGGCAAGCCGATCAAGCTGATCGGCGTCGGCGAAAAGATGACGGAGCTCGACGAGTTCCACCCCCGCCGTATCGCTGACCGCATTCTCGGCATGGGCGACATTGTCTCGCTGGTCGAGAAGGCCGCCGAGAATATCGATGCGGAAAAAGCCCGCGCCATGGCCGAGAAGATGGCCAAGGGCAAGTTCGACCTCAACGACCTGGCCGAGCAGATCAAGCAGATGCAGGCCATGGGCGGCATGGGCGGGATCATGGGCATGATGCCGGGCATGGCGGGCATGAAGGACAAGATTTCCGCCGCCGGCCTCGACGACAAGGTCTTCAAGCGCCAGCTCGCCATCATCTCCTCGATGACCAAGGCCGAGCGCGCCAATCCGGACATGCTGAAGCATTCCCGCAAGAAGCGCATCGCGGCCGGCTCCGGCACGGATGCTGCCGACATCAATAAGCTTTTGAAGATGCATCGCCAGATGGCCGACATGATGAAGGCCATGGGCGGCAAAGGCAAAGGCGGCATGATGAAGCAGATGATGGGCGGCCTGGCCTCGAAAATGGGCCTCGGCGGCATGGTTGGCGGCATGGGCATGCCGGATCTGTCAAAAATGGATCCGAAGCAGCTCGAAGCGCTGGCCAAGCAGGCGGAAGCCGCCGGCATGAAGCCGGGCGGCCTGCCCGGTCTCGGTGGCGGCGGTCTGCCGGGCCTTGGTGGAGCGAAGCTTCCCGGCCTGGGCGGCGGTGGTTTCCCGGGCCTTCCCGGCCTGCCGAAGAAGAAGTGAGAGGGCGCCGATGATTGATCCGTCCGTCAAGGAGCAGCTTTCCGGCTATCGCCAGTCGATCGACAACATCGACGCGGCGCTGGTCCACATGCTGGCGGAACGCTTCCGCTGCACCAAGGCTGTCGGCGTGCTGAAGGCCACACACGAATTGCCGCCCGCCGATCCGGCGCGCGAGGAATACCAGATTTCCCGCCTGCGCCGTCTGGCCCAGGATGCCAATCTGGATCCGGATTTCGCCGAGAAGTTCCTGAACTTCATCATCAAGGAAGTCATCCGGCATCATGAAGCCATTGCCGCCGAACATGGCGGTGTCACCGAAAAGACCGCCTGACGGCGGCCTCAACAAGAATAGGGTTCGCTGCGGCGGCCTGAACTAAACCTCAAGGAGTAATTACATGTCCCTCAAGATTCGTCTCGCCCGCGGTGGTTCCAAGAAGCGCCCGTACTACCAGATCGTCGTTGCTGACGCCCGCGCTCCGCGCGACGGCCGCTTCCTGGAGAAGGTCGGTTCCTGGAACCCGATGCTCGGCAAGGACAACGAAAAGCGCGTTGAACTCAACGCTGACCTGATCAAGGAATGGATTGCCAAGGGCGCCCAGCCGACAGACCGCGTTCTGCGCTTCCTCGCTGAGGCCGGCCTGGCCGAACGCGCTGTTCGCAGCAACCCGGACAAGGCAAAGCCGGGCAAGAAGGCCCAGGAACGCGCTGCCGAGAAGGCACAGAAGGCTGCCGACGCCGCGGCCGCTGCTGCAGAAGCCGCTGCGGAATAATCGATCTTGGATCGTTGCAGGCGGGCGGTGGGTCTCCCACCGCCCGTTTTTGCGTTTTCTTTGCCCTTGGTTCCGCCTAAAAGGGTGGAGCGAAGAGAACATGTTTCAGGACTGCATATCGCCATGAGCACGCTGGAAAATCCGATACTGATGGCCGTCATCGGCGCCGCCCAGGGCCTGCGCGGCGAAGTGCGGGTAAAGACCTTCACCGAAGATCAACTTGGGCTGGCTGATTACGGCGTCCTCTACAGTGCCGATGGCCGCAAATTCGAGATCCTCGACATTCGCGACGGCAAGACCGTAGCCATTGTCCGGTTCCGTGGCATCAACGACCGCAACGCGGCAGAAGCGCTGAACGGCACCGAACTCTTCGTCAACAGGGACGCGTTGCCCGACGAGGATCTCGACGATGACGAGTTTTACTATGCCGACTTGGAAGGCCTCCAAGTCTATGACGCCGAGAACAACCATTACGGCGCAGTCACTGCGGTTTATGATTTTGGCGCCGGCGACCTTCTGGAGCTGAAAGGCCCCGGTAAGCGCCCTGTTCTCATTCCCTTCTCCGAAGCGGCCGTCCTTGAGATCGATCTCGAAGGTGGACGCCTGCTGGTCGATCCCATCGCAGCTGGCCTAAAGGACGATGGCGAGGAGAAGCCCTATGGCGCCGGTGGAGGAATGCCGCGCCCGAATGGGCGTCGCTGACCCATGGGTTTCAAGGCTTCGATCCTGACGCTCTATCCGGACATGTTTCCTGGTCATCTGGGCCATGCTCTCGCGGGACGCGCGCTTGAGCGCGGCGACTGGTCGCTGGAAGCCGTGCAAATCCGCGACTTCGCCGAAGACAAGCATCGAAGCGTCGATGATACCCCCTCCGGCGGCGGCGCCGGCATGGTCCTTAAGCCCGATGTTCTCGCGCGCGCCATTGATTCCATAGCCGACGATGGAAGACCTCGGCTGCTGATGAGCCCGCGCGGTTGTCCGCTCACGCAAGAACGAGTCCGCGCCCTTGGCGCTGGCGAGGGGGTGGTAATCGTCTGTGGCCGTTTCGAAGGTGTCGATCAACGCGTAATTGACGCGCGCCAGTTGGAAGAGGTGTCGGTCGGCGATTATATCCTCTCCGGCGGTGAACCGGCGGCCTTGACCCTTCTCGATGCCGTCGTGCGCATCCTCCCCGGCGTGATGGGTAACCAGCTTTCCGGCGTGCATGAGAGCTTCGAGGGCGGATTGCTGGAACACCCGCAATACACCCGGCCCCAAATCTTCGAGGGCATGGAGATCCCGCAGATCCTCATGTCGGGTAATCACGCGGCCATCGAGAAGTGGCGTCATGAACAGGCTGTTGTCCTGACGCGCGAAAGGCGTCCCGATCTTTTGCCTATTCAGCCGGTGAAGAAGTAATAGGCGGCGAGCCCGAGCCCTGCAGCCACCACCACCCAACGCAGCACGGTCTGCGGCACCTTCTTGGCGACGGCCACCCCGGCATAACCACCCACTGCCACGGCCGGAATCATGATGGCGGCATGCAGCCATGACAGCGCACCGGCGCTCGCAAAGATGACGATGGCGACGGCCGCAATGACGATCGACAGGAAGTTCTTTAACGCATTCAGCCGGTGATAGTCGCCACCGCTGGCCAAACCAAGCGAGGCCAGCATCATGATGCCCATCCCCGCTCCGAAAAATCCGCCGTAAAAGGATGTGATGCCTTGCAGACCCAGCCCCAGCGGGCTTGCCGCATGGCTTTCGCCCTGTGTTTTCGGCCGCAGCTTCGGACCGGCTGCGAAAACCGCAGTCGCGCCGAGCAGAAGCCAGGGCACCATCGAGCGGAAAGCCGGGTTTGACAGCGAAATGAGGAAAAGGGAACCGCAGACAGCACCTATGACCGAAACAATGGCCAGGAGGACAGCACCGCGCCACATGGTCTTGAACTCACGCCTGTAAGCCAAAGTCGAGGTGATGTAGCCGGGAAACTGGATGACCGACGAAGTCGCATTGGCTGAGATCGGAGGCAGTCCGGCCAAGGTGAGGGCACCGAAGGTAAGAAACGTCCCCCCGCCTGCGATCGCGTTGACAGCACCGGACAAGAACCCGGCGACGAACAGAATGGCGATCAGGGCAATGGACATGTAGGCTTTGTCTCCAACATTGAGGCCGTCTTACGGAGAGCACCCTGCCCAGGACGGGCGCAACGCCCTGTGCAGCAAGAGAAATTGCGTGACCAAGGGGTGACAAGCCGCCCGCCATAGTGTAATGGCGCCTTCGGACATGGGCACAAGCCCGTCTGCCAAAACAAAGAACTGCGTATCCGCTCCAGCCTCTCGAGGCAAGATCCCAAGGCAATGACCCAAGGGATGATCGTTGAGCGCTCTGGCTGTTTCAGAAGAAATTGAGGTTAGACATGAACATCATTCAGCAGCTGGAAGCCGAACAGGCCGCCAAGATCGAAGCCAAGCGCAAACTTCCGGATTTCTCCCCGGGCGACACGCTGCGCGTCAACGTCACCGTCAAGGAAGGCAACCGTACTCGCGTGCAGGCCTATGAAGGCGTTTGCATCGCTCGTTCGGGTGCCGGCATCAACGAGAGCTTCACGGTTCGCAAGATCTCCTACGGCGAAGGCGTCGAGCGCGTATTCCCGGTCTACTCGCCGCTCGTCGAAGGCGTCGAAATTGTCCGCCGCGGTAAGGTCCGTCGCGCCAAGCTGTACTACCTGCGCGATCGTCGCGGTAAGTCGGCTCGTATCGTTGAGAACACCGGCACCCGCGCCCGCAAGCTGAACGACGCCGAACGCGCCGCTGTTGCCGAAGAAAAGGCACGTCTGGAAGCTGAGAAGGTCGCAGCAGCACAGGCTCTGGCCGCCGAAAAGGCAGCAGCCGAAGCCGCTGAAAAGGCCGCTGCCGCAGAAGCCGCTGCCGCTGCAGAAACCTCGGCTGAATAAGCTGATCTGGGCGGATCGTCCGCCCTTTCAAACTCTTTGCGAAGGCCCGGCTCTGTCCGGGCCTTTTGCGTTTCTGTAAATAATGAGGATTTGAGGGTTTGCCTCAGAGGCTGACACTGATTGCTCCGCCGGCCACAATCAGGCAAGCCAGCAGCCGCCGGAGCGTCAAAGGCTCACCAAGGACGAGAGCCCCGATCAAGACGGCAAAGACCACGCTTGTTTCGCGCACCGCCGTAACAAGACCGGCCGGAGCATAAGCGTAGGCGACGACAACCAAACCATAGGCCAGCATGGCGACAACACCGCCACCGGCCGCCTTCCAGGTGGCCGGTGCACGCAGGTCGATGCTCAGCCCGCGACGGGTGACGATATAGGCGAGCGTGATCATGATACCGAAGAGAAAGAGCACCCAGAGCGCATAGGAAACCGGCTGGGCGACCAGCTTCACACCACGGGAATCGACCGTGGAATAACAAGCGATGATCAACCCGGTGGTCAGCGCAAACAGGATCGATGAGGTCGCGGCCCGCGTCTTGCCCAGCGACAGGCTCATGATGCCGGCCGCGATCAGCACCACGCCAAGCGTCTGGAACGGCCCGAGCACCTCACCAAAGAACAGAAAGCCTCCCAGCGTCACCAGGAGCGGTACGGTGCCACGCACGATCGGATAGACCTGGCCGAGTTCGCCATGGCGGTAAGCGGCCACCAGGAAGAGGCTGTAGCCGACCTGAAGGCAGGCGGAGAGCAGAATATATGGCCAGGCCGGAGCAGCCGGAAACGGCAATGCGAAGAGAAAGGGTAGCGTGATGATGCTGCCGGCCAGACTCATGATGGTAATCGACCAGAGCCGGTCCGCACCCGTGCGCAAGAACGCATTCCAGCTGGCATGAAGAATAGCCGCGATCAGGGCTAAACAGACGGCAACGATACTCACGACCGCGACCTGCGGCAGGAAACAAGGCTGGTGCCTAATGACATGGAAAAAATCCGGAAGCGCAGCATGACAATTTTATGACAGCCCGACGATAGCGTCTTCCATCGCCGTTGCAATCCAGAGCAGCGTTACACGCAAAAAAGAAACCGCCCGCAACGAGGCGGGCGGTCCGATGTCATTGG
Organism: Rhizobium glycinendophyticum; assembly: GCF_006443685.1. NCBI lineage: Bacteria > Pseudomonadati > Pseudomonadota > Alphaproteobacteria > Hyphomicrobiales > Rhizobiaceae > Peteryoungia > Peteryoungia glycinendophytica. The sequence continues at coordinate 374,165 of NZ_VFYP01000002.1, forward strand.
AAGCGGGAGGGAGCTTACTGCCAGTCGCGGATATCGACGAAATGACCGGCAACGGCAGCAGCAGCAGCCATGGCGGGCGACACAAGATGGGTGCGGCCCTTGAAGCCTTGGCGGCCTTCGAAGTTACGGTTCGACGTGGAAGCGCAACGTTCACCCGGCTTCAGCCGGTCGTCGTTCATCGCGAGGCACATCGAGCAACCCGGCTCACGCCAGTCAAAGCCGGCTGCCTTGAAGATCTTGTCCAGACCTTCGGCTTCCGCCTGTTCCTTGACGAGCCCGGAACCCGGCACGATCATCGCCGAGACAGTCGACGCAACGGTCTTGCCCTCGACGACCTTGGCCACTTCGCGCAAGTCTTCGATACGGCCATTGGTGCAGGAACCGATGAAGACGCGATCAACGGCGATATCGGTGATCTTGGTTCCGGGCGTCAGGCCCATATACTCAAGCGCACGCCACTTGGAGGTGCGCTTGTTCTCGTCCTGGATGTCATCCGGGTTAGGCACCACGCCCTGCACGGAGATGACGTCCTCCGGCGAAGAGCCCCAGGACACGATCGGCGGCAGCTTGGCGGCATCGAGCACGACGACACGATCATAGTGAGCGCCCTCGTCGGTATGCAGGGTCTTCCAGTAGGCAATCGCCTGCTCGAGCGCTTCCCCCTTCGGCGCGCGTGGCTTGCCCTTGATGTATTCAAAGGTCTTTTCATCAGGCGCGATCAGGCCAGCGCGCGCGCCTCCTTCGATCGTCATGTTGCAGATGGTCATGCGGCCTTCCATCGACAGCGCGCGGATTGCTTCGCCGGCAAACTCGATGACATGGCCGGTACCGCCGGCCGTACCGATCTCGCCGATGATCGCGAGAATGATGTCCTTGGCGGTGACATGGTCAGGCAGAACGCCGTCGACACGCACCAGCATGTTCTTGGCCTTCTTTTGGATCAGCGTCTGAGTGGCCAGCACATGCTCGACCTCGGAGGTGCCAATACCGTGCGCCAGCGCACCGAAAGCTCCGTGAGTCGATGTGTGGCTGTCACCGCAGACGATGGTCATGCCCGGCAGCGTGAAGCCCTGTTCCGGGCCTACGATGTGCACAATGCCCTGGCGCTTGTCGGAGGCCGAGTAATATTCGACGCCAAATTCGGCTGCGTTATTGGCGAGCGCTTCGACCTGGATCCGGCTTTCCTCGTTCTTGATGCCGAGGTGGCGATCGGGCGAGGTCGGTACATTGTGGTCGACAACGGCCAGCGTCTTCTGCGGCGCGCGCACTTTGCGGCCAGTCATGCGCAGCCCTTCAAAGGCCTGCGGTGACGTCACTTCATGGACGAGGTGGCGATCGATATAGAGAAGACAGGTACCGTCATCTTGGCGGTCGACGACGTGGTCGTCCCAAATCTTGTCGTAAAGGGTGCGGGGTGCGCTCATGGGTGCGTTCCATCCAGACTGAGGAAAAGGGGAAACTTCAATTTTTGAAAGTCAGGTCGATGCCGCAGTCGCGGCGGATCGCGATCAGCCTCGAAGGCTGGCGAGTGCGCCGGAAACGCGCGCAAAAAAGCGTGCCGGCAGACGCTTATGGTCCTGCAGCACGATAAACTGGTTTCCGAGACATCCGAATTTCGATCCCATGGCGCGCTTCTTACCATTTCTCGTCGAAAACGGCAATTCGATTCGGATCAAACGATCGCGCTAGTCGTCGCGACGTGCCCCCCGCTGCCGCATGCGTCTTTCGAAGTTGCGAAGCAAGATCGACAGCCCGATGGTCAGGACCAGATAGACATAGGCCACAATCGAATAGGTTTCGAAGAAGCGGAAGGAGCCGGAGGCATAGACTTTGCCCATCTGTGTAATGTCGGCAACACCGAGGACGGAAACCAGAGATGAGTCCTTCACCATTGCGACGAAATCATTCGACAACGGCGGGAAGATGACCCGGATGGCCTGCGGAAAGACCACGAGACGAAAGCGCTGACTGCGGCTGAGACCAAGTGCCTTCGCGGCCTCGATCTGCCCCTTGTCGATCGACTGGATGCCAGCCCGGAAGATCTCGGCAATAAAGGCCGAGTAACCGATCATCAAGGCGATGATCGCACGCCACATCAGAGAAACATCCCGCACGACCATGGGCTCGAAGAAACCGGCATGGATGAGCGGACTGGCGATCAGGTTAAACAGCGCAACAAAAGCCGGGGCTCCGACAAAAGCGATGTAGAACAGGAGAACCAGGATCGGGATCCCCCTGACGACTTCGACATAGAACCGCGCGGTCTGGCGAAGGACCAGGTGGTCCGACATGCCGAGCAGTGCGATGAGCAGGCCGAGCGCCGTCGCCAGCAGGAATCCTATAAGCGTCACGAAGACGGTGACGCCGAGGCCTTTCACGACCGTGTTGAACACCTGGGCGTAGAGATCACTGAAGAAGATGACCAGACCGAGCGCAACGGCCAACACGACGAAGGCGACCAGCCACCACGGCCGGTCGCCCTTTGGATCACCCTGGGGCAGAGTTTGAAACGCCATCAGCCGCTGACCTTCGGGACAGAGGCAACCAGGCCGCTCATTCGCCCATCTTGTAGTCGAGGAACCACTTCTTGTTCAGCGCGTCCAGCGTGCCATCGGCCTTCAGCGCTGCAATCGCCGCATTGACCGGCGCCACGAGGTCGGAGCCCTTCGGGAAGATGAAGCCGAAATCTTCCGTGCCGAGCGGCTCGCCGACGATCTTCAGAGCCCCGTTTGAGGCTGCTACATAGCCGTTTCCGGCCGTGCTGTCGGTGAGGACGAGATCGACGTCTCCGGCCTTCAGCGCTTGGACGGTTGCGCCAAAAGTCTCGAACAACTTGATGCGTGGGTTCTGCTCATTGCCGTCGAGGACTTCATAGACAGCCGTATAGAACGGGCTCGTGCCCGGCTGCGCGCCGACGAGGCCGCTTTCGAGTGCGGCAAAGCTCTTCGCATCGGTGAAACGGCTCTCGTCACCGCGCACCAGCATCAGCTGTTGCGAACGCATGTAAGGGTCCGAGAAATCGACCTTCTCCTTGCGGTCTTCCTTGATGGTGATGCCAGTCATGCCGATGTTGTACTGGTTGTCCGAAACCGCCTGGATCATCGCATCCCACGAGGTGTTCTGATACTCCACCTTGAAGTTCAGTCGCTTGGCGATCTCATTCATCGCGTCGTATTCCCAGCCGATCTGCTGGCCGGTCTTCGGATCGACGAATTGCAGCGGCGGATAAGCATTCTCCGTCACGACGATGACCGATTTGCCGCCAAGGTCCGGCAGCGTTTCGGCATGGGCGGCAAAGGGCAGAAGCGCAAGGGTGGACAGACCGGCGAGCACAGCGCGGCGAAACAGCATGGAAATCTCCAAAATTTGTGGCATCTCAGAGTGTCACATCTTGTTCCCGGCTGGCAAGGGACCCGCACTGAGCGAACCAATGACTTCACAATACGACTGGCAAGGAGGGCGCTCGGCGCACTGCGCCTTCCGGGAGGGACCTGAGCCGATCAGACGCAGTTCGAAGAAATGCCAGCAGAAGCGAAACAGCCCTTCGAACCGGTGATCAATCAGAAGGCGGCCGTCTTCGGGTCAGGGCCGATGCGGGCACCTGCGTCGTCGAGGCCGTTCAGCACGCTTAGGTCGTCATCAGCGAGCTCAAAATCGAAGACGTTGAAGTTTTCTGCGATGCGCGCCGGTGTCACCGACTTCGGGATGACGATCAGGCCGTTGTCGATATGCCAGCGGATGATCACTTGCGCCGGTGTGCGGCCAATGCGGCCCGCTATCTTCGCGATCTCAGGATGGTTGAGCAGCTTGCCCTGGCCAAGCGGGCTCCAGGATTGGGTCGCGATCTTGTACTTCTCATGAAAAGCGCGCGCCTCTCGCTGCTGGAAGTCCGGATGCAGCTCGATCTGGTTGAGAACAGGGACGACACCCGTCTCGCCCACAATTCGCTCGATATGCTCGGGATAGAAGTTGGACACACCGATCGACTTTGCCCGTCCCTCCTCCCGGAGTTTGACGAAGGCCTTCCAGGTATCGACGAATAGGCCACGGTGAGCGGACGGCCAGTGAATGAGGTAGAGGTCAACATAGTCGGTGCCGAGGCGCTTCAGGCTGGCGTCGAAGGCCTTCAGGGTCTGATCGTAACCCTGATCATTGTTCCACAGCTTCGTGGTCAGAAAGATGTCCCGGCGGTCGAGGCCTGATCCACGGATACCCTCGCCGACACCCTCTTCGTTCTCGTAGACGGCGGCTGTGTCGACGTGACGATATCCGACGTCGAGAGCTGCTTTGACGGCGGGCGCCGCCTCGTCATTTGGGGTCTGCCAGACGCCCAGTCCGACCTGGGGGATCGTCTTGCCGTCGTTCAGGGTGATGATGGATTGATCGGTCATGGGAGAAGCTCCGGAAAATTGAATGATACGCCGGCAGGCCAAGCGCCGTGGAATTGCGGACAGGCTGCAAAGGTGGGGCTGGCACTGTTCCTATAGGTAGGCCGGATGCCCCGCATTGAAAGACGTGAACGTCCAGATTTAGCATCAGCTCTGTCAGAGAACCTGCAACCGCGTGCCAGGACCAAGATGCGGCAACAGGCGTTTCATGTCCTGTGGGCTGATGGCGACACACCCCTCCGTCGGTGCGTAATCCTCGCGCGCAATATGAAAGAAGATCGCCGACCCGCAGCCGCGTTTGCGCATGCGCATATTCCAATCCATCACGACACAGACATCGTAAAGCCGATCCTGACGCTTGAGCGTCTCGTGACCTGCGGTGAAGGGAGCGATGACCGGTCGATTGTAGCTTGGATGACTGGGCGCGTCACACCAGAGCATGGTCGCGCGAATAGGCACAAGGGGAAGCCTCGTTTGCAACGGTGTCTTCCTGTCACTGCGGAAATAGGCAAACCGAAGCGGCATGATTGCAATGGGCGTGGCGCCATCCCCCTCCCGCTTGCGGCTCGTTCGACCGCTTCGCCCAATCGCTGCGGGAATGCGAAGGCATCCTGCTTGTAAGATCGCACGGCTTCGAGAGAGCGGGGTCGGTCGCACCAAAATTCGCGTGATCGCTTTTCCTTGTTTCGTTGCGCTTCGCAGTCGAATGCTCACGAGATTTTGCCTTGTTCGTGAAGAATGTTGTATTCATAGGGCTTCAATGCCTGCCACGCAGGCTTACATGGCCTTCGTTAAAGCGACAAGCTTCGGTAAGGATCACTCTGGAAGGAAGACGAATGACGACGCGGACCATTCTGCTGGTGGATGACGACGATGATCTGAGGCAGATCCTGGTCGAGCAGCTTTCGCTCTATGAGGAGTTCTCGCTGCTCCAGGAAAGCAACGCGACCCGGGCCATGCAGACGGCAAAGGCTGCTCAAGTTGACCTGATGATCATGGATGTCGGTCTGCCGGACATGGACGGTCGCGAAGCGGTGAAGCTGCTGCGCAAGGGCGGCTTCAAGTCGCCCGTGATCATGCTGACGGGCCACGATACCGATTCCGATACCATCCTCGGCCTGGAAGCCGGGGCCAACGATTATGTCACCAAGCCGTTCAAATTCGCCGTGCTTCTTGCCCGCATCCGCGCCCAGTTGCGCCAATACGAGCAGAGCGAGGACGCGACCTTTGGAGTAGGCCCTTATCTGTTCAAGCCGAGCCAGAAGCTGCTGACGACCGAGGACGGCAAGAAGATCCGCCTGACCGAGAAGGAATCGGCCATCATCCGTTATCTCTACCGGGCCGGACAAAAAGTGGTCACCCGCGACATCCTGCTGGAAGAAGTGTGGGGCTACAATTCCGGCGTCACGACACACACCTTGGAAACCCATGTCTACCGGCTTCGCCAGAAAATCGAGCGCGACCCTTCCAACGCCGAAATCTTGGTGACGGAGAACGGTGGCTACAAGATCGTCCCCTGACGGTTCGAGACAGGTAGCGACAGACGGGGATGAGACTGGCCTGAGGGTCGTCTCCATCCTCGTTTTGCGTTAGGAGTGACCACACGCTAGGCGTGGACACCGGCTAGGCGACGAAAAGGGGACTTTCATGGCTCTCAGCGACGACATCGAGCTTCTGTCGGCAGTGCCGCTCTTTTCCGGGCTGGACGCCGATCAGATCCGGCTGATCGCCTTCGGCGCAGAGCACCGGCCGATCAGCGCCGGCCAGGCACTGTTCAGGGAAAAAGCGCCAGCGGAATGCGCCTATGTCGTGGTGCGGGGCAAGCTCGATTTGTACGTCATTGGCCGGGACGGCACTCAGACGCTTGAGACGAGCGTCGGCCCGGGTGTGATGCTGTCCGAACTGGCACTGGTCACCATGGTGGAACGCAAGTTCACGGCTGTGGCCGCAGACGATGTAGATGTTATCCGCATCACCCGCTCACTCTTCCACCGTCTGCTCGAGGAATATCCCGCCATGGCGCGGCATGTCGAAACCCGGATCCGCAAAACTCTGGGGGACCTGATGGAAGGCTCCGCCTCTCTCGCCCCGAGATTTGCTGAATAGCGGGCTATGGAGCGTCGAAAAAGGCTGTGACCGGGACATGATCAGAAGGCTGCGCCCAGCCCCGTGCTTCCTTGAGGACCTCGATCCGGGACAGAAGCGGGGCGAGATCGGCTGACGACCAGATATGGTCGAGGCGGCGTCCCCGATCGGCGGCGGCCCAGTCTTTGGCGCGATAGCTCCACCACGTATAAAGTTTGTCCGACGCGGGTACATGCTGCCGCATGACATCCACCCATGCACCGCGACGCATCACCTCCATCAAGCCATCGGTTTCCACGGGTGTATGGCTGACGATCTTCAACATCTGTTTATGCGACCACACGTCGTGTTCTAGCGGTGCGATGTTCAGATCACCGACGAGGATCGCGGCCGTGCCCGGCTCGGCGTCTGCTGACAGAGCTTTCATTTCCTCGACGAAATCGAGCTTATGACCAAACTTCGGATTGATCTCGCGATTGGGCTCATCGCCGCCGGCCGGTACGTAGAAGTTGTGAAGGCGAATGCGCCGCCCCGCCCATTCGAAGACGGCGGAAATATGCCGACTGTCCCCCATGCCGCAGTAATCCTGGCGATGATCTTCGGTCAGCGGCAGCTTCGAGCAGATCGCCACGCCGTGATAGCCCTTCTGGCCGTGGATCACGATATTGGAATAGCCTAGGGCTGCTATGTGCTCAGACGGGAACTGATCGTTCTGGCACTTGATTTCCTGCAGGCACAGGATGTCCGGGTTATGCTGACGAAGGAAGTCCTCGACGATCGGGAGGCGCAGCCGCACCGAATTGATATTCCAGGTTGTAATCGCAAGGGTCATGGAGCGCCTATAGTCCTCGGTTGCCCCTGCGTCTTAGGGCAAAAGGCCTGACCTGAACAGGATAAGGCGGCGCAGCTTTTCGCCTGCACCGCCTTCTCCACAACTCCGCTGAAGCCCAAGGCTCAACCGCCGCCCCGCTTCTGACCATGCACCTCGGAATACGGGATCTCGAAAACCGAAGGGTCCAGTTGAACACCGTTCTGAACATTAAAGATCATCACCGATGTATCCTTTTTCTGGACGTCCGAGATAGTCCATTGCCTCAGATCGAAGGTCTTAGGGTCGAACATCAGCGTGATGGTGGAATCGCCGAAGATCGTCCGGTCGCCAAGCACGATCGTTGTAAGATCGGCCTCTTCCTTGACGTCGCGCACCAGTTTGTTGCCGAGATCGATCCTGTCGGCGAGCAACAGGCTGAGCGGCGTCTTCGAGAGGGGATAAAGGTCCCAGGTCTTCAGCTTGGTGTTTCCGATGACGACATTTTTGCCATCCGAAATAACACGCATCGGTGACGGTTTTTCGTAGTTGAAGCGAAGCTTGCCGGGCCGCTCGATGAAGAACTTGCCGCCGGTCTGTTCGCCACGCGGTCCGAACTGAACGAATTCGCCCATCATGGTTTTCACACTGGAGAAATGGTCGGCGATCTGCTGGGCTGCATCGGTCGCAGCAAGGCTCGGAAACGGCAGGGCTGCGCATGCCATGAATGCGGCGGTTCCCAGCACGAACTGGCGACGGTTCGCCAGTACCGGCATTCCTGCATCGCGTTCAGTTTTTTCAATCATGCCATACTCCTTCATATGCTCACGGTCTCGCCGAAAAAGGCGGCGGCTTCATGGCCGTGATGTCTCATGCCGCTGCGGCAACTCGTCGGGACTGCACGTTGTTCCACCAGGGAACGCTGCCCGGGACATTATTCTTCCGTCGGCACCAGGATTTCGCGTTTACCCGCATGGTTGGCAGGACCGATAATGCCCTCCTTTTCCATACGCTCAATCAGCGAGGCCGCACGGTTGTAGCCGATACCGAGCCGGCGCTGAACATAGGAGGTCGACGCCTTGCCATCGCGCAGAACGATGGCAACGGCCTGATCGTAAGGGTCGTCGGAATCTGCCAGATTTCCGGTCCCGGCCGGCCCGCCGCCGTCCTCATCGTCTTCGTCATCGATGGTGATGGCTTCCAGATACTGCGGCGAACCTTGGGTCTTCAGGTAGGCGACAATCTCTTCGACCTCATGGTCGGAGACGAAGGGGCCATGCACGCGCTGAATGCGGCCGCCACCGGCCATATAAAGCATGTCGCCCATGCCGAGCAGCTGTTCCGCACCCTGTTCACCGAGGATGGTGCGGCTGTCGATTTTGGATGTAACCTGGAAGGAAATGCGCGTCGGAAAGTTGGCTTTGATCGTGCCGGTGATAACGTCGACCGAGGGGCGCTGCGTTGCCATGATGACGTGGATACCGGCCGCGCGGGCCATCTGGGCGAGCCGCTGAACCGCGCCTTCGATATCCTTGCCGGCCACCATCATCAAGTCGGCCATTTCGTCGATGATGACGACGATGTAGGGGATCGGCTGCAGGTCGAATTCTTCAGTCTCGTAAATCGCCTCGCCCGTCTGGCGGTCGAAGCCAGTCTGGACGGTCCTCGTCAGCACCTCGCCCTTCTCCTGCGCCTGCGCAACCCGGGCGTTGAAGCCGTCGATGTTGCGAACGCCGATCTTCGACATTTTCTTGTAGCGCTCTTCCATCTCGCGGACGGTCCATTTGAGCGCCACCACAGCCTTCTTGGGATCGGTCACAACAGGGGAGAGCAGATGCGGAATGCCATCATAGACCGACAGTTCGAGCATCTTCGGGTCGATCATGATCAGGCGGCATTGTTCCGGCGTCATCTTGTAGAGAAGCGACAGGATCATCGTGTTGATCGCGACCGACTTACCCGAACCGGTAGTACCGGCGACGAGCACATGCGGCATTTTCGCAAGGTCAGCCACCACCGGCTCGCCGCCAATGGTTTTGCCGAGCGCCATGGCCAGCTTCGCCTTGTTGCCGTCGAAGTCGCGCGATGCGATCAGTTCACGCAGATAGACCGTCTCGCGGCTCTGGTTCGGGAGTTCGATGCCGATCGCATTGCGTCCGGGGACAACTGCCACACGGGCTGCGATCGCGCTCATCGAGCGGGCAATGTCGTCGGCAAGGCCGATGACACGCGAGGACTTGATGCCCGGTGCCGGCTCCAGCTCATAGAGTGTGACCACGGGCCCCGGACGGACGTGGATGATTTCACCTTTGACGCCGAAGTCATCGAGTACGCCCTCGAGAAGGCGGGCATTGTGCTCCAGAGCCTCAGCCGACAGGGTTGCATCCCGAGCAACCGCACGCGGTTCGGCCAGCAGATGGACCGAAGGGAGCTGAAATCCGTCAGGCTTCAACAGAGAACCCTGAGCATCGCGGTCCAGGCGGGCGCCCGGCTTCGGTCGCGCGGCGGGCGTGGCAATGCGAGGCGAACCCGCCACGGCGCGGGCAGGAGCAACTCCACGACCCCGCTCGTCCGGAAGAATGCCGGAGGGGCGTGGCATGTCATCCAGATCGAAATCATCATCCTCGTCATCGAATGATCCGCTCGACATCGGCGGCGGAGACACGATGGAACGACCGGTTGCGCGAGGAGGCGCCCCATCAAGCACGGGTTCGACGCGAGCGGTCAGTCCAGTCGGCTTGGCGCGAGACGGCTCGTTCAGCGTGCTGAATTCATCGTCATTGAAATCATAGGGCTGGTTGAACTCGCGCTGGCGACGCTCCGCAGGCTTGACGCCGAAAAGACGGCGCATGCGCGCGCGCAGCAGGTACCAGTTATGGGCGAAAGCGCCAAAATAGAGCGAAATGCCCCCCTGGTCCTCTTCGTCTTCTTCCTCGTCCACGGGGTTGGGCAGTACCTTCGCCTTGGACGGGATCTTGGCGATAGGAAGATCGTCTTCGGGGGCCTCGACCGGCTTGCCGAAGATCCCGGCGGCAAACAGCAGGAACCAGGCGGCCGGTAATGCCAGGATCGTGCCCAACACCATGGCGAAGGTGGACGTCGGATACGCCCCAATGAAAAGGGCGGGGAAGCGCAGAATAAGATCACCAAAGACACCGCCGGTGCCGCTCGGCAAAGGCCAGGTGGTCGGCGGCGGAAAGCAACCGACAGCGGCAGCGGCCACAAGGGCGCCAGCGAGCCAGGCGGCAATGCGCGCGGGAATGCGATGCAGGCGGCGCCCGCCGATCAAGGCAAACGACCAGGCGAGCACGGGAAGGAGCGCAAGCAGGCTGCCGAGCCCGAAGAACTGCATCATCAGATCGGCGAAGACCGCACCGGATAGTCCAAGGATGTTGGTCGGCGGATTTTCTGTGGCGTAGGACAAACTCGGGTCAGAGACATTCCACGTGGCGAGTGCCGCGACCGCCAGCACCAGCGCCAGGAAGAGTGCGAAACCCAACAAAGCAGACAGTTGTCGAACCAGAAAAGCGGTGAACGCGAATCGGGCCGGATGATCCGGAAGCGCTGTCGAATGGCCTCTGCTCATGGGTCTCGTAATCCGTCCTGTTGGCGTGCGCCTGGGATGCTGGAAGGGCAGCACAGTTCTGACCAGTCCTCAACCTAAGCCACGGACGGTTAATGGTGCATTAACCATGCACCAGTTCCAGGATCATCTTGAACGCAAAACGCCCGGGCATGAAGCCCGGGCGCCGCCGCCGCTTGAGGAGGAGATCCGACGATCAGCTGTGATAGGCGGCTTCGCCGTGGGAAGCGAGGTCAAGACCTTCGCGCTCGGCTTCGACCGGGACGCGCAGGCCGACGACAACGTCAACGATCTTGTAGAGGATGATCGAGCCGATACCGCACCACAGGAGCGTCACGACAACTGCCTTAACCTGGGTGATAAACTGACCTGCCATGGTTACGCCTTCTGCATAGCCGATGCCACCGAGTGAGGCGGAAGCGAAAATGCCGGTTGCAAGTGCGCCGAAGAGACCACCGATACCGTGCACGCCGAAAACATCGGCGCTGTCGTCATAGCCGAACTTGTTCTTCACCACCGCGACGAAGAAGTAGCAGAGCGGCGACACGATAAGACCCATGACAATGGCGCCCATCGGGCCGGCGATGCCGGCAGCCGGGGTAATGGCAACCAGACCGGCGATCATACCCGAAGCAGCACCGAGCATGGAGGCCTTGCCGCGGGTGAAGGCCTCGACGAGGACCCATGACACGACGGCAGCAGCAGTCGCGATGAAGGTGTTGACGGTCGCCAGCATGGCTCCACCGGAGGCTTCCAGGTTGGAGCCGGCGTTGAAGCCGAACCAGCCGACCCAGAGCATGGCCGCACCGACCAGCGTCAGCGTCATCGAATGCGGAGCCATCATGTCCTTGCCATAGCCGGTACGCTTGCCGACCATGATGGCGCCGATCAGACCGGCAACACCGGCGTTGATATGAACGACCGTGCCGCCGGCGAAGTCAAGCGCGCCCCAGCCGAAGAGCAGGCCGTTGGCATCCCAGACCATGTGGGCGATGGGGAAGTAAACGAAAGTGACCCAGAGCAGGCAGAAGAGCACGGAAGCCGAGAACTTGATGCGCTCGGCAAAAGCGCCGACGATCAGGGCCGGGGTGATCGCCGCGAAGGTCATCTGGAACAGCATGAAGATGTATTCCGGAATGACGGCGTCAGAGAAGGTGGCCGCCGTGCTGTCAGGCGTCACACCTGCAAGGAACATCTTGCCGAAACCGCCGAAGAAGGCGTTGGTGGAACCACCAAATGCAAACGAGTAGCCATAGATGACCCAGGCGAGCATGATCGCCGAGCCGATGACCGTGCACTGCATCAGCACAGACAGCATGTTCTTGGCGCGAACGAGACCACCGTAGAAAAGGGCGAGGCCCGGGACCAGCATGAAGAGGACCAGGATGGTGCAGAGGAACATGAAGGCAGTATCGCCCTTGTTCGGCACCGGCGCGGCAGCGACTGCTTCGGCTGCAGCGGGTGCAGTTTCCTGCGCGAAGGCGATGGCCGGCGCCAGCAGAGCTGCCGACGCGGCGCCAAGGCGCACGAGATTGGAATTCAACTTGGCAAGTGACATCAGTAACAACTCCCCTAAAAGCCGTTCTTACAGAGCTTCGGTATTGGTTTCGCCGGTGCGGATGCGCACGGCCTGATCGATCGAGTAGACAAAGATCTTCCCATCGCCGATCTGTCCGGTCTTGGCGGAGGAAGCGATTGCTTCTACAGCCTTGTCCGCCAGTTCGGAGGAGACAGCGATTTCGATCTTCAGTTTCGGCAGAAAGCTCACGGCGTATTCGGTGCCGCGATAGATTTCGGTATGGCCCTTCTGGCGACCGTAGCCCTTAACTTCCGTTACGGTCAGGCCCTGGATCCCCACGCCCGTCAGAGCTTCGCGCACCTCGTCCAGTTTGAACGGCTTGATGATAGCCATCACAATCTTCATCTGGTTTCCCATCCTTTGCTTGTCCTCGGCTCGGAGCCGACTCTCCTTGCCGCCGGCAGGAACTGTTTCGCTAGCGACCAACCGTGCACATTCAAATCGTGTGCCAGTTTCGCGACAACGGCCAACCTATTGAAATGTAAAGGCTTCGTAAAGCGAAGCCAATAAAAGGGCAATTGAATGCGCCATGTGCGCATAAAAAATATGCAAACTCTTGAAAATGGCGCAGTATTAATCATTTGCCCGTTTCCGGATCAGAGCCTGCGCGAGCCGGGCAGTGAGGGCGCGTGAGCATGTGACGCTGTAAGCCATGTCGAAGACAATGCGGACTTTATGCACGGCAGTGCCGCCACCGGAAACTGATGTTCGACACCGTTCGATGAGGCTTTGCGTTCCCGTGGGGTGCAGTGTACCTCTGATTGTCCTTTGTTGGGGGGAGACCAGGAAGAGGAAGACAGCGTGACATATCTTCATTCGATGGTGACCCGAACCGAGGGTATCAGGCCGGTCGCTCCAGAACGTTGGAGATCGTTCGAGGGCGCGGTCGGAGTTTATTGGGATGCCGAAGGGATAGCAGGAGCTCAGGGCTACTACCTCTCTCCAGACCCCAGGATCGTCGTCTTCTTCAACGATGTATCAAGCCATATCCGCATCGCCAGCCGGGAGGCTGCACTCGGAGGTGACGACCGGCCGATGACGCGGGCGATCTATGTGCCGGCTGGAGTGCCGCTGTGGACACGGTTCAATGGAACGCACCGCTTCTCCCATCTTGATCTACACATTCATCAGGATCGGCTCCTGCGCTCGCTCGCCCCATCCCTAGGCAGTTCCAAGGCGCGCGACGTCCTCAAGCGACCGGTCGAACTGCAGGATCTGGGACCTGTCGCAACTCTTGCCGGTCTTGTCGTGGATGAGATTTCGCAACCCAGCCGGCACGCTGTCTTCGGAGAAAATCTGGTGGGCAGCATTGCGACGGCACTTTTGGAACTACCCCCTGAGACTCCAGAACTGACCAATGGCCGCCTGACCCAGGCACAGATGAACAAGCTCATTGCGCGCTTCAGTCTGCGGGGCGAGCGGCCCATGGCCGTAGCGGAAATGGCCGATGTGGTCGGCTTGTCCGAAAGCTGGTTTGCGACCGTTTTCCGCCAGACCACCGGCAAGAGCCCGCTGCAATGGCAACTGGGCCGCCGGATAGAAGCCGCTCAAAAGCTTCTGGCCGACACACAGCTCAGCATCGCCGACATCGCCGCCCAACTGGGGTTTTCGGACCAGGCTCACCTGACCAAGGTCTTTCGGCAGATGGCCGGTGAAACGCCGGCCGCTTGGCGGCGTTTCAACCAGCGAGCTTAGGCCACGCCTCACCAGGTCTGGCGGATCGTCGCGTAAACTGTTCGACCAGGGTTGTAGTAATAGGCGCCGCCGTCATTATTGGCGATGTGCTTCTCGTCGAAGACGTTGCTCACATTCAGCTGAAACGACGTGTTCTCCTTGATCGCGTACGTGAAGGAAGCATCGAAAATGACCGCCCCGTCCGATTTGCGGGTATTGGCGTTGTCAAAGTAATAGGAGCCGATATAGCGGGCTCCGGCACCGAAGGTCATGTCACCGCGAGCGCCGTCGCCATCCAGGGTATAGGTCGCCCACAGCGAAGCCATGTGTTCCGGAACTTGAGCAAAGCGGTTGCCATCGATCGAGGCGCTGGAGGTATCGGTGTCCGCGATCTTCGAGCCGATGTAGCTGTAGCCTGCGATCATCTCGATATTGGAGGTGACTTCCACCTTTGCCTCGAGGTCGAATCCACGGTGGCGGATCTTGTCGACCGTCGAAGCAACATAGAGAGGAGCATCATAGGTGGTGATGTTCTCTAGGGTCAGGTCATAAATCGAGGCTGTCAGCAGCCCGGGGAATGCATCAGGACGATACTTGATCCCGGCCTCGTATTGGGTGCCATAGGTTGGCTCGTTGCCGGCACTTGGAGGCGCCACAGATTCGGCATAGCTGACATAGGCCGCGAGTTCCTCGGTGATCTTGTAACTCAGCCCGAGGCGCTTGCTGAGTTCGCTGTAGCTGCCACTTTCACTCGTCCCCGACAGTAGGTCGGTATCTTTAAGATCCAACCAGTCATTGCGCAAACCGACGCTCGCCGTGAGCCTGTCCGAGAAGATCAGATCCTGCTGCAGGTAGAGGGCCTTCGTGTCCTGGTCGAGATGGGAACTGTCGTAAGGCGACAGAGCGCCCGGTCCACCTGAGTAAACTGGATTGGCCCAGTCGATTTGCGGTGCGAGGGCATAATACAGCACACCCTCGGATTCGGAGTTGTTGGAATCGGCCCCGACCAACGTCCGGCTCTCGACATTGTCCAACTGTGTTTCGTACAAAAGGTGCGCGTCGATGACGAACTGTTCGGCCGAGTTCTCGCTTTGGAAATAGTAGCGGTCGGCCAGCGTATCTGACGGATCGCTGGCACCGAATGAATCCCAGATATAGGCATAGCCGAAGCCGGTCTTCGACTTCATGTATCGAGCGTTGGAGTTGAAGGTGAGACCATCGCCGAAATCGTGGTCAAACATGACCGTGAACGTATTGCGATTGGTCGTGTTGTAATTGTATTCCGGCTCGCCGAAGAAGCGGTCTCGGTCGAAATCCGTATACAATGGATGACCGCCCCCACTGGGCGTACCGTCGCGGTCCAGATGATCGAAGACAAAAGTCATGCTGGTCACGTCGGTCGGGCGCCAGGTCAGCCCACCCTGAATGAAATTCTCATCATTCTCGGAAAAATCATATTCCCCGTCCGCCCTTTGAACCTTCCCCGTCAGGCGGTAGGAGAGAGTATCATCTCCTGTGAGGTTGTCGCCGAAATCGAAACCCGCTTCCTTGTGAGCAAAGGAACCGGTCGTCCCATAGACCTCGCCAAACTTTTCACTGCGCGGCGTCTTCGTAACATAGTTGATGGCACCACCCGGATCAGAAACGCCATAGCCGGTGGAGTTCGCCCCTTTCAGCACTTCCAGGCGCTCAAAGGCATAAGGTTCCTCCTTCACCCCACTCCACGTCCGGCCGATGGCGAGGCCATCGCGATAGGTGTAGGGGGTGAAGCCGCGAATTTTCACGTAATCGTAGCGGTCGTCGGAGCCGTAATAGTCGGTGATGACGCCGGCCGTGTACTGGACGATCTTCTCGACCGAGTCAGCGGCGCGCTGTTCGACTTCCTTTGAGGTAATGACGGAGACGGTCGCGGGCGTCGTGAGGATTTCCCCGGGCATCTTGCCCACCGCCGTCGATTCCGTGGCAACGATCGTCTTGGAATCAGCGTCGGCCTGGCCCTTTCCCTCCACCGTGATGGTCTGAAGGACAGTCGAATCGTTTCCGCTTATCGCATCCTGCGCGGCCGCCAGCGCGGGGATAAGGGCGCTGATCGCGGTGCAGGCGAGCAGGACCGCCGTCCGGTGGCGGAAGGAGGAATGGCCGGCGCGTGCGGCGTGTCGTGCATTTGGCATTGTTCAATCCGAAACTAGGTTGCGACGGCAGCGATCCTGCTTTGCAGCAGCCACGTGACGATCACGTCCCCAGCTTCCGGGCGCGCCACACCTTGCCCCATCTCAAAGCTTGGTCACTGCGCCTTGCAAAATCCCACCTTGGCCGCAATAACTGGAATGTGATTGTCAGGTATTGTATTTTTTCTCAGGTTTGTAGAAAACCCCGGAAAGTTAAAGCGCCCGCCAGCCGGCCGCGCCCGCAGTGCTTGACCTCTGTGCATGAAGCTGAGAATTGAAGTCAACTTAAATTGTAAGAGACTGAGCATATGCGTTTGTGGCGTCTGGCGCTGATATCGACCCTGTTATTTGCCGCCGCACAGGGGGCGGTGAGGGCCGACGGGCGGACTGCCTATCCGGTGACGATTTCACATGCGTTCGGGAAAACCGAAATCGCAGCCACGCCCAAGCGGGTGGCGACGGTAGCCTGGGCCAATCACGAAGTCCCGTTGGCCCTCGGAATAGTCCCTGTTGGCATGGCGGCTGCCAATTTCGGCGACGAAGATGCCGATGGCCTGCTGCCTTGGGTGTCTGAACAGCTGAAGGCTCTTGGCGGATCGACGCCGGTGCTGTTCGACGAAGGAGACGGCATAGACTTCGAGGCAGTGGCCGCGACGCAGCCCGACGTGATCCTCGCAGCCTATTCTGGTCTGACGCAGGCGGATTACGACACCTTAAGCCAGATTGCGCCGGTGATTGCCTACCCGCAGGCCCCCTGGTCGACGGATTGGCGAGAGACCATCCGTATGGACAGCGCCGGTCTCGGAATGGCGCAGCAAGGTGAGGCGCTGATCGCTGACATCGAAGCGAAGATTGCCGCAGAAGTCGCCAAATATCCCGAACTGCAGGGCAAAAGGGCAATGTTCGTCACGCATCTCGACGCTAGCGATCTGAGCGTCGTCAACTTCTACACCGCCCAGGATACCCGGGTGCGCTTCTTCCAGGACTTGGGCCTGCAAATGCCGAAGAGCGTTACCAAGGCCTCGGTCACAGGTAGCTTCGCCGGTTCGATCAGCGCCGAACAGGTCGATTTATTCGACGATGTCGATATTCTGGTTACCTATGGTGATGACAACCTGCTGGCCGCGATGAAGGCGAATCCGCTGCTCGCGCACATGCCTGCAGTCGAACATGATGCCATTGTGCTGCTCGGCCGCAATCCCTTAGGGACCGCCGCCAATCCCACTCCACTGTCGATCAGCTGGGTTCTGAAGGACTATGTGGCGCTTCTCGCCGCCGCTGCGCGCAAAACGCCATGACCGCCAGCTTCGCAACTCATCGGCAGGCAACGCAACGCTCGAAAAAATCGGCGAGCAGCCGCATCCTCTGGCTGTCGGCCTGTGCCGTGCTGCTCTTCCTGCTCTCGCTTGCATCGCTGTCGATCGGCACACGGGCGGTCGATTGGGTGGACATCATAGCCGCCTTGCACGGCCACACCTCCCGTATCGGAGAGGCCGCAGCATCGGCTCGTATTCCGCGCACGCTTTTGGCTGTTCTCGCCGGGGGGGCGCTTGGTCTTGCCGGTGCCGTCATGCAGGGCGTAACGCGAAATCCGCTGGCTGATCCGGGTCTTTTGGGCGTCAACATGGGCGCATCTCTCGCCGTGGTCATCGGAATTGCCTGGTTTGGAATCAGCTCATCCGAAGCTTATATCTGGGCCGCAATTGCGGGCGCCGGCACAACCGCGATACTCGTCTACACTATCGGTTCTCTAGGCAGGGATGGCCCAACCCCGCTGAAGCTGGCTTTGGCAGGTGCGGCCACTTCCATTGCCTTTGCCTCGCTCGTGACAGCCGTCATCCTGCCACGCGGCGATATCGCTGGCGGGATCCGGTCCTGGCAGATCGGTGGAGTAGGCGGAGCGACCTTTGAGCGGATCCTCCCGGTCCTGCCGGTTCTCATCGCTGGTCTGCTCCTCAGCTTCGCCTCGGCGCGCAAGCTCAACTCTCTGGCTTTGGGCGACGCGCTTGCAGCCGGTCTGGGAGAGCGCGTAGCCTGGGCTCGAGCCTTAGCGTCCCTCGGCGCAGTGCTGCTCTGTGGCGCGACGACCGCCGTCTGTGGGCCCATTGGTTTTGTCGGCCTGGTCGTGCCGCATGCGTGCCGGCTCTTTGTCGGTGTCGATCACCGCTGGCTTCTGCCCATCTCCACACTCGGCGGATCGGCACTCCTGTTGGCAGCCGACATCTTGGGCCGCATCGTGGCGCGCCCCTCGGAAATCGACGTCGGCATTGTCACGGCCCTGATCGGCGGCCCGTTCTTCATCTGGATCATCAGACGCCAGAAGGTGCGGGAGCTTTGAGCATGGCAGCCTATACCTCACAACAGAACGGCCTTCGCCGAAAGCGACACGGCAAACGGCGTCTGCAGATCACCGCGCTGATGCTGACGCTCGCGATCCTGGCCTTCGCTTGCACGCTCCTTCTCGGCAGAGCGTACACCCCTCCCGGCGACGTGTTGCGTGTCCTATTTGGAGAACAGGTGGCCGGCGCATCCTTCACCGTCGGGCAGCTTCGGCTGCCACGAGCAATCCTTGCGCTGCTGGCGGGAGCCAGTTTCGGCATGGGCGGCACTGCGTTCCAAGTCATGCTGCGCAATCCTCTGGCGAGTCCGGACATCATCGGCATCAGTTCCGGTGCCAGTGCTGCCGCCGTCTTTGGCATCGTCATTCTTGGTCTGAACGGAATAGCCGTTTCATTCCTCGCCGTCGTCTGCGGTCTCGCCACCGCCCTCGTGGTCTATGGTCTATCTTTCCATCAGGGTGTAGCGGGGGCTCGCCTCATCCTGGTCGGGATAGCAGTGTCTGCTATGCTGGAAAGCGTCGTGGCCTACGTGCTTGCGCGCGCGCCCGCGTGGAACCTGCAGGAAGCTCTGCGCTGGCTGACAGGTAGCCTTAATGGGGCGACACTCGACCAATCTCTGCCGCTTCTGCTCGCGCTCGTTGTTCTGGGTGGAGTTCTCGCAAGCCTCGGCCGGAATTTGGAAGCTTTGAAGCTCGGCGATGATACCGCTGCCGCGCTCGGAGTACAGGTTGCAAGCACCCGAGTTGTGGTCATCCTCTGCGCCGTGGGGCTTATCTCAATTGCCACGGCCGTCACGGGTCCAATCGCTTTCGTCGCCTTTCTATCCGGACCAATCGCTCAGAGAATGATGGGTGGCACCCGCTCCAACCTCGTCCCCGCAGCGCTGGTCGGTGCCCTTCTCGTGCTGGTGGGCGATTTTGTCGGGCAGGTGCTGTTGCCGAGCCGCTACCCCGTCGGCGTCGTCACGGGTGCGCTGGGTGCACCTTACCTCATTTACCTGATCATTCGGGCCAACAGAAACGGAGGCGCCGCGTGAACAAGCACTCCCTGATCGCACGTGGTCTCTCCGTTGGCTACGGTGAGACGCTGATCCTTGATGGGCTTGAGCTTGGCCTGCCATCAGGTCGAATCACGGCGATCGTCGGAGCCAATGCCTGCGGCAAGTCTACGCTGCTGCGCGTTCTTGCTCGGTTGCTACAGCCGAAAGCAGGCCAGGTGTTACTCGACGGCAAGTCGATCCATGCGCGACCAACGCGGGAGCTTGCGCGCGAACTGGGACTTTTGCCACAATCTCCGGTGGCGCCAGAAGGCATAGCCGTTGCTGATCTCGTTGGTCGCGGCCGCCATCCGCATCAGGGTCTGTTCGGTCGCTGGACCCACGCAGATGATGAAGCCGTTGCGGAAGCTCTCAACGTCACAAAAACCGTGGATCTCGCGGAAAGGCCAATCGACGAGCTATCCGGCGGTCAGCGTCAGCGCGTCTGGATTGCCATGGCCCTTGCTCAGAAGACCGAGATCCTTTTGCTCGATGAGCCAACGACATTCCTCGACATCAGCCATCAAGTAGAGGTGCTCGATCTGCTCATCGACCTCAACAGGAGGCGCGGCACAACGATCGTGATGGTGCTGCACGATCTTAATCTGGCGGCCCGTTACGCGGACCATCTGGTGGCGATGGTCGACGGGTCCCCTTATGCCGAAGGCGCGCCTGAGGCGGTTCTCACCCAGGAAATGGTGAAAACCGTGTTCGGACTGGAGAGCAAGATCATTGCCGATCCGACCTCAGGTCGACCGATGATGCTACCCATCGGCCGTCATCGCATGACTGGCCCAGCCACCATAGAAAAGGATATCCAGCCATGACGACTGCCCAGGCTTTCACGCTTTCCGGCACCGGCCGCATAAACAATGCGATGGCCATGCTGGACGAGATCTGCGAACATTTCGTTGAACACGCCGAGGTCAACCGCGATGGAGCATCGGCTGTCCTTGAAAGCGAAGAGGCGAGAGTTGACATTGCTGTCACCGATGATCGCATGCTGATCGCTATTGCCTGCGAAAGTGAAGAAGCCGTTCAGGCAACCCGCGTGATGCTTGCTGAACACCTCTTCTATTTTGCCGGCGACGAGACTCTGGAACTCACCTGGACAAACTCAGCGCGAAGGGACCGACCGACAAATCTTCATGAAGCCAACGTTGTCTCCGCCTTCAACGTAACCCCGAGGATGCGCCGCCTTGTGATCGCATGCGACGATGTTCAGCCCTTCATCGGCGGCGACATGCATGTCCGACTTCTCGTGCCGCCTGTTGATCGGGAGCCGGTCTGGCCGGGCATACACGACAATGGACGCATTGCCTGGCCCACGGGGGAAGATACGCTCCTGGCGCGGGTCTATACCATTCGGAAGGTTGATGCCGAACGTAGCCAGCTTTGGATTGACGTGCTTCAGCACCCTGAACCGGGCGTTAAGACCCCTGGTGCCGATTTTGCCCGTGACGCCCGCCCCGGACAGAGGCTCGCGCTCCTCGGCCCTGGAGGCGGAGATCTTCCCTCTGCACAGACCCTCTTTCTCGCCGGCGATGAAACCGCCCTTCCGGCCATCGCACGGATCGCGGCGGAGATCCCAACCGGCACCCACCTGAAGGCCCTCATCGAGGTCCACGACGAGGCGGAAGAACAGGAGCTGTCGTCGCGCGGTTCGATCGAGGTCGAGTGGCTGCACCGATCGAGCTACGCGGTCGACGCAAAAGGAGTTCTGGCAAAGACAATCTGTGACGCACTGGGCGATGTCGACGCGCAGACCTTCGTCTGGGTCGCTTGTGAAAAGGCGGAGGTGCGGACTGTCCGCAAATTCCTGGCTCCCAAACAGCGGGATCGCAAGCTGCAATACCTTGCCTGGTATTGGGAGCGCACGTGACACTCGCCGGTCGATACTGGTGACGGGCATCCTCCAAAAGACCGACGGGCGAGGACGACACGTCGAACTCTCCCGCCCGTCGCGCGCGCTCCTATGCTCCGCCGGGACGGATTGGAGCGAGCACGAAATCGTGTCTCACCTCCCAGAAATCGCCCGTGAAACCGTAACCGGCTGCCCTGTCGGGCTCATGTTTTTTGTCGAACCGGGCCAGAAGGCTCTCCTTCACCCCGAAAACGGCATCGGAATGGATGTAGGGATCGTCAGGATCGAAGATATGGGTCACCAGTGTCTCGAAGCCGTCGGCTTTGATGATGTAGTGCAGATGGGCCGGCCGATAGGGATGGCGACCGAGATGTCCCAATAGCTGGCCCACGGGACCATCGTCTGGGATCGGATAGTATTTCGGCTTCACCGCACGGAACCAGTAGTGCCCGTCCGGCCCGGTGCGGAAGACGCCGCGCAGGTTGAAGTCGGGCTGGATGCCTTTCTGCTGGACGTCGTAAAAGCCTTCGTCATTGGCCTGCCAGACATCGATCACGGCACCCGCGATCGGCTTGCCCTCAGTGTCGAGGATCCGGCCCTCGATCACCATGTCTTCGCCTTTGCTGTCGAGGCAGATATTGGCGCCCATCGGCAATTCCGGAGCGTCCGCTACATGGAAGGGGCCGAGTACCGTGCTTTCGGAGGCGCCAGAAGGCTTGCGGTTGTTGATCGCATCGACCAGCATAGAAACGCCTAGGACGTCCGACAGCAGGATGAATTCCTGCCGCCATTCGTTGCACATCTGGCCTGTGCGGGTGAGGAAGAGGATCGCCTCCATCCATTCGTCCTGGGTCGGCTCCAGTTCCTTGACCGCTTCGTGCAGCTTGCGGGTGATGACCTCCATCACCTCTTTGAGACGCTCGTCCTTGGCATTGGCGTTGCGGCCAGTGACGACCTCGACGGAGGTCTCCTCAGTGAAATAGCCCTTTTCATGCGCGTCCATGATCGCTCCTCACCGGTCCAGAATGGTTTTCAGGACGCGCCGTAGCTCGCCTTCGGGGTCCTTGACGGCGGCTTGCGCGCGCCAGGCGACGTGATGGTCCGGACGGACGAGCAGTGCGCCGGAATCGCGGATCTCTCGGGCGCGGGCCCAGTCGCCGGAGAAGTCCTGCCAAGTTTGTCGGGGGCCGATCTTGTGGACCGTGATCGGTAGGCCGAATTCCTTCGACAGGGACTTTGCGGCCGCCACCCAGCCATCGCCGCCGATGCCGGTCAGAACAGTGAAGACGCCATGGCCCGTCAGATCGAGGCTCGACACCTTTTCGCCTTCCGGCCCGAAGAGCCAGACATGCGGCAGACGGGCGCCGGGCCAGGTGGTTGGCTGGTAGTGCAGCTCGGCGTCTTTCTCAAAGGGTGGTTCCGGCTGGCCATCGGTGACGACAGCGCCAGACTTGTAGCGCTGGTTCATCTCCACGCCGTGCGCGTCGAACTCATAGACCTTGGCGGCAATCGCCTGGCGGATCGCCTCACGCTGTTTTTCCGCATCCGCCGTGTCGTTGCAGCGGGCGTCCATATTCTCCTGCATCTTCACCGGGTCGACGGAATCGAGCAGGCCGAGCGCCTTGAAGATCGGGCCGAATTCCTCGATCGACTTGTTGGCACGGGTGACGATCTGCTTGGCGACCGGGGCGCGTTCGGCCTGGTAGCTGTCGAGCAGGCCAATGCCGGCCTGGCCGCGGATGACGGCGGCGAGCTTCCAGGCAAGGTTGAAGGCATCCTGGATCGAGGTGTTGGATCCCAAGCCGTTCGACGGCGGATGGCGGTGGGTGGCGTCGCCCATGCAGAAGACACGGCCGTTCGACATCGTGGTCGCGTACATGTTGTTGACGGTCCAGGTGGAGACCGACTTGATCTTCGGCTGCAGATCCTGGACGCCGACCAGATCGCGCACGACCTTGGTGGCGAAGGCATCATCGACGGCCGGTGCCGGCTGGTTGATGTCGTAGCCCCAGACAATCAGCCACTCGTTCCACGGCCGGACCATGCGGACAAGGCCCATGCCGATGCCGCCGACGTCGGCGCCCGGCTGCAGCACCCAGTAGAGCACCGAGGGGCGGTGAGCCACATAGCGCGAGAGGTCGCATTCGAACAGGATGTTCATCGAACCGGCGACGCCCATCTTGCCTTCGAAGGAGAGGCCGGCATGTTCGGCAACCTTGGAGTTGCCGCCATCGGCGCCGACCAGGAATTTCGAGCGCACGGTGAATTGCTTGCCGGTCAGGCGGTCAAGGCAAGTGGTGGTGACACCGTCGGCATCCTGCACATGGCTCACATATTCCGTCGACATGCGTGACTGCGCGCCGCGTGAACAGGCCGTCTTGAAGAGAAGGGGCTCCATATAGGTCTGAGGCAGGTCGTTCATCCGGCCGGGCGAGGACAGGAGATGTTCGGCGCGCGAGAGCGGATGGTTGCCCCAGCTCTGCATGCGGCCGATTTCTTCGCCGGCGACGGCCGTGCAGAAGACGTTCTGGCCCATCAGGTCCTGTTCGGTTGCGAACATATAGGCTTCGTCTTCGACGTCGCGGCCGAGATCGCGCAGCACCTCCATCGTGCGCTGGTTGGTGATGTGCGCGCGCGGCGTGTTGGCGAGCCAGCGGTAGCGGTTGATGACCATGGGCTCGAGGCCGTAGCTTGCGAGCAATGCGGCCGTTGCAGAGCCTGCCGGCCCGGTGCCGATGATCAGGACGTCGGTTGTGATGTCAGCCATTTGGCCCTCCCTTTGTCGTGTGTTCAAGCGATCCGCCCCTCAAGGTGCGGCGGACCGGAAAGAGTTCGATGCCGGTGCGGTCGGTGATCAGTCCCCAGATCCCGCGTGGTGCAAACAGCATGGTGATGATGGCAATCGCCCCGAGCAGCAGCAGGTACCAGGACCCGTAGCTTGAGAGCGCATTCTGCATCAGGAAGAAGATGATGACGCCGACGATCGGCCCTTCGATGGTGCCAATGCCGCCGATGATGACGATGAACAGCACGTAGGCCGTCCAGTCGGTGAGCGAGAAGGCGGCATCGGGGGAGATGCGTGCCTTTTGCAGGTAGATGAGGGCGCCAACGACGCCGGTGATGAAGGCGGTAGAGAGGTAGATCACAAGCTTCAGCTTCTGTGCATCAACCCCGAGCGCACGCGCGGCCGTCTCGTTGTCACGGACGGCAGCAAGGCCCAGGCCTTGTTTGGAGCGCAGCAGGCGGTAGACGAACCAGATCGTCAGGACGAGAACGATCAACGCCAGCCAGAAGGCGACGGCGTCGGCTGCGGCTGCCGCCCGCATGCCAAACCAGTCTTCCAGCAGTGCGACGCCGAACATGTCACGGGTTGCCTCGCGCGGCAGCGAGGTGCCGGTGCCACCGCCGAGCGCCTTCCACTGGGCAAAGAGCAGTCGGCCGACTTCGGCGATGACCCAGGTGCCGATGGCGAAGTAGGGGCCGTAGAGGCGGAATGCGAAAAAGGCAGTCGGTATCGAGACCAGCACGGCAAAGAGGCCCGCGAGCGGGATGGCCAGGATCGGGTCGAGACCGAGCAGGATGACGAAACCGAAGAGCGCATAGGCACCACAGCCGACGAAGAGTTGCTGGCCGACGGAGATCAGGCCTGCGTATCCAGCGAGCAGGTTCCAGCTCTGGGCGAGCGCCAGCATGGTGAGGATAAAGAACAGATCCTGCACCACGCCGCGCGAAACGACGAAGGGGGCCGCTGCCAGAAGCAGCACGAAGAGGATGGCTGCGGCTGAAAACAGCGTGGAGAGGCGCGTGCGGGTTTCGACCCGCCAGGATGGCATCGGGCGCATGACGTTCGACAGGAATTCTCTGTTGGCGTTCATCGTCACCTCAATCGACAGCGCGCGGGAAGAGACCCCGCGGACGGAACAGGAGGACCAGCAGGAAGGCGATGTGGCCCGAGAGGATCTGCCATTCCGGGTTGATGGCGGCTCCGAGCGTTTGGGCGACACCCAGAATGATGCCGCCGGCAAGCGTGCCCCAGAGTGAGCCGAGACCACCGATGATGACCGCTTCGAAGGCGTAGATCAGGCGTGCCGGACCGGCGGTCGGGTCGAAATTGGCGCGGGTGCCGAGATAAAGCGCGGCGATGGTGACGATCACCATGGCAAGGCCGGTTGCGATGGCAAAGATCTGGTTCGGGCGAATGCCCATCAGGCCTGCTGTCACGACATCGTCTGAGGTTGCGCGGAATGCACGGCCCAGCGCCGTCTTGTAGATCAGCTGGTTGAGGCCGACGATGACCAGGATCGCGGAGCCGAAGGTGAGCAGCGGCATGACGCCGGCATTGATGCCGCCGAGCGAGAGCGACGCCTGTTCCAGCGCGCCAGCAGGAATGCGCTGGCTGTCGGCGGTGAAGGCTTCAAGGAGGCCGTTCTGGATCACGATCGACAGGCCGAAGGTGACGAGCAGCGGCGGCAGGATGTCCTTGCCGAGCGTCCGGTTCAGCAGATGATATTGCAGAAGGTAACCGATCCCGAACATCAGCGGACCGGCGATCAGGGCCGCGAGGAATGGATTGAGCCCCAGCGTCGAGACGAGGAGCAGGATCAGGAAGGCTGAAAAGACGATGAGATCACCATGGGCGAGATTGACCAGCCGCATGATGCCGAAGACGAGCGAGAGGCCTGCCGCGAAGAGAGCGTAGAGCCCGCCGAGCAGGATGCCCTGGAGAATGGTATCAAGCCAGTTCATGGGGTTCCGCTCCGAAATAGGCCGCGTGGATGTCGGCACGGTCGAGTTCTGCGGGGCGCCCTTCGAGGGTGACCCGGCCTTCCATCATGCAATAGACGCGGTCTGCGACCTTGAGCGCCTGGGCGATGTCCTGCTCGACGATGACGATGGCCGCACCTGTTTCCCGGATGCGCGGGAAGGCAGCATAGATGTCCTTGATGACGACGGGGGCAAGGCCGAGGCTGAGCTCGTCGCAGAGCAGCACTTCCGGATTGGACATAAGCGCGCGGCCGATTGCGACCATCTGCTGCTGCCCGCCGGAGAGAGCCGTCGAGGGATTGCGGCGCCGCTCTTTCAGGATCGGGAAGAGCTCGTAGACGGTTTCAAGCGACCATGGCCCATCAACCTTTCGGCCGTGGCGACCGACCAGCAGGTTTTCCTCGACCGTGAGCGACGGGAAAAGCCGACGCCCTTCCGGCACCAGCGCAATGCCACGGGCCATGACATCCGGGGAGCCAAGCGCGCCGATCGGCTGGCCACGATGCAGGATTGATGCCGGTTCGTTGCGCAACACGCCTGCTATGGAGCGCATCAATGTCGATTTGCCTGCGCCGTTCGCGCCGATAACGGCAATGGTCTCGCCGGGGTTGAGGACGAGATCGACGCCGAACAGGGCCTGGAAGTCGCCATAGAAGGCGGTGAGGTTATTCGTTTCAATGAGGCTCATAGTCAGACCTCCATGCCCAGATAGATTTCGCGCACCTCGCGCGAATTCATGATGGTCTGCGGATCGCCATGGCCGATGACCCGTCCAAAGTTCAGGACGAGGATCTTCTCGGCGACGGCGTTCAGCGCATGCAACACGTGCTCGATCCAGATGATCGCCATGCCGCGCTGGTGGACCCGCTTGATCGTGGCAACCAGCTGACGGCATTCGCCCTCGGTCAGCCCGCCGGCAATCTCGTCGAGCAGCAGAAGCTTGGGCTTGGTGGCAAGGGCCCGGGCGAGTTCCAGCCGTTTGCGCTCGAGCAAAGTGAGGCTGCCGGCCGGGCGGTTCGCTTTCGCGATGAGGCCGGTCTCGACCAGGATTTCGGCGCAGAACTCGGCGACGTCCGCTTCGCTGCTCTCGCTGCCGAAGGCGCCGGCGACGAGCAGGTTTTCATAGACCGTCAGCCGCTCGAAAGGCTGCGGGATCTGGAAAGTGCGGCCCATGCCGGCAAAGCAGCGTTGCATGGGCGGGACATTGGTCACGTCTCGGCCATCGAAATGAACCGTGCCTTTGGCGACGGAGAGGTTGCCGGTGATCAGGTTGAACAGCGTCGATTTGCCGGCGCCGTTCGGTCCGATGATACCGAGCGCCTCGCCGGGTTCGACGGAAAAGCCGATATCCTCGGCGACCACGAGGGCGCCGAAGGATTTCGACACACCATTCAGTTCCAGGATCGGCATGGACACTCCTCCGTCAGGCTCGCGGCGCCCCGACGATCGGGACGCCGCTGCCATGGGTTCACAGGGTTCAGCTGAGCGCTTCCATCTTGCCGCCGAGCGGAATGTTCGTTGCCTGGCCGTTCTCGACGACGACGAGGTCGTAACCGCCGCCGGTTTTGAGGCGCCACTGGCCGCCGACGAGCGGCGTCTTGGCGACGTTCTTCTGGGCGAAGGGCGGCAGGTTGGCGTTGTTCCAGGCGATGGGGCCGACCAGCGTGTCGAGCTTGGTTTCGCCGATAGCCTTGGCTACCGCATCGCCATCCGTCACGTCTTCCGCCCGCTTCATCACGTCGACCGCCAGTTCGAAGAGCGCATGGGCAAAGCCGATCGGCTGTGTCCAGGGGCGACCGGTCGCTGTGGTGAAGGCAGTTGCCACATCGGCAGCCGTCTCGCCTGTCAGCGAGGACTTGAAGGGATGAGACGGCGTCCACCAGACTTCGGTCGAGAGGTTGTGGCCGGCATCGCCCAGGGCTTCCACGGTCTGCGGAAATAGCAGCGCCTTGCCGATCGAGGCGATCTTCGGCTTCAAGCCCTGCTGCTTGGCCTGGTTCCAGAAGGTGGTGAGGTCGGGCGGGATCATCACGCCGGTCAGGATTTCCGTCTCGGCCTGCTTGAACGCGTTGATCTGAGCGGAGAAATCATCCGTCAGGTTCTGATAGCGGCCGGTGTCGGTCAGGCCATAGCCGAGCTTCTCCAGCACCGGCGGGAAGCCAACGACCTTGTCGCCCCAGGCATTGCCGTCGCCGTCGTTCGGGAAAAGACCGCCAACCTTCTTGTTGGTCTCGACCTGGCCCCACATGCCGGTGAAGACGGCTATGATGTCCTCAAGACCCCAGAAGAAGTGATAGGCATAATTGAACGGCTTCCAGCTTGCGGGATCGCCGGGATTGCCCTGCTGCCCGATGAACCAGGGCTGCCACGGCGCGACCGTCGAAAGGCAGGGGATCTGCTCTGCTTCGCAGGTGGTCGAGACCGGATTGGTGGTTTCCGGTGTCGAGGAGACGAGCATCAGGTTGATTTCGTCGTCGACGATCAGTTCCTTGGCGACTTCGGCGGCACGGTTCGGATTGGACTGGCTGTCCTTGACGATGACCTCGTAGTTCAGGCCCATCTTCTTCGTCGTGGCGAGGAAGCTGTCGATGACGAACTTGTCGGCTTCGCCGAAGGCAGCAAGCGGCCCGGTCTGCGGGCTGACATAGCCGAGCTTCACGGCTGCTGACTGTGCAATCGCAGGGGCCGCAAGGCCCGAGGTCGCCAGTACGGCGCCGCCGGCTGCCGTCGTCTGCAGGAATTTGCGTCGCGTAATCATATTTCCTCCCATCATCGTCTCTCCTCCCAAAGAGTGCGCCAAGCGCGAGATGTCGTTTCGGTCAGTCGGGCCTGACGCCCTCCCAGGCATGTTGCAAAAGTGTGCGGATCGACGCCCGGTCGATCGGGCGCGGGTTCCAGTAGGGGTTTTCCGTGGCGATATCGGCAGCGCGATCGAGATCGGCTTCAGTGAGCCCGAAATCCTTGAGCGACAGCGGCGCGCCGATCGACTTGGCAAAGTCCCAGAGACCACCGCCCATGGAGCCGCCGAAGAGTTCGGCGGCTACAGCGAGTTCCGCTTGCGCCGCCTCGGCGTTGAAGGCGGCCGTGTGCGGCAGCATCACCGCATGGGTTTCCGCATGCGGCGTATCGAAGGAACCGCCCAGCGTGTGGCAGATCTTGTGGTGCAGCGCCATGCCGACTGTGCCAAGCACGGTGCCGCAGAGCCAGGCACCATAGAGCGCTTCTGCCCGCGCATCTGGGTCATGAGGGCTCTTCACCAAAACGGGAAGGCTTTCCCGAAATGCCCGCAAACCGTCGAGCGCCATCAGCGTCGAGACCGGGTTGCGATCCTGGGCATAAAGGCCCTCGACCGCATGGGCCATGGCGTTCAAGCCACTCGTGACGCTCATGCCGACGGGAAGGCCAAGTGTCAGGTCCGGATCGTAGATGACGACTTCCGGCAGGATGCTCGCATTTCGGACCGTGGTCTTTCGACCGCTTTCGGTCTGGCCGAGGATCGACGTGACTTCCGAGCCGGCATAGGTCGTGGGGATGACGACCTGCGGCAGATCGGTGCGGTAGGCAATCGCCTTGCCGAGCCCTGTGGTAGAGCCGCCGCCGAGCGAAACGACGCAATCGGCTTGCGCGTCCCTGACGACCTTCAGCGCAGTCTCCGTCACATCGACGGGCGTGTGCATGACGGCACCGGAGAAGATGCCGACGGAGAGGCTGCCCAAGCGGTCTGACAGGTCTTTCGCATCCGCCTTCTGATGCGGCGTGGACAGAACCAACGCACGGCGGCAGCCGAGGGATTCGACGGCGCTGCTCACGTCTGCGCTACGGCCAGAGCCAAAGAGGATACGCGCCGGGCTGCCGGCATAGGTGAAGCTCTTCATTTTCCTCTCCCGGGGCGCGCGCGGACCATGACGAACCTGACGCTGACGCGCGAGGCGGGCTTTCCGTCGATCAGGGTCTGCTCGAAGGAATGCACCAGTTCTGGTCGGACGCCGAACAGTGCGTCTTCGCCGAGCCTTGGGTCATCTGCATCGTAGATGTGGGTGGTGATGGTCTCGAAACCCGGTGCGCGCACGACGAAATGCAGATGCGCGGGGCGGTGCAGCGGATAACCCGCCTGGGCGAACAGCCGTCCCACAGGCCCGTCACCGGGGACGCCGTAACCTGCCGGCCGGATTGTGCGATAGTGGAACTTGCCGTCCTGATCGGGGCGGAACAGACCCCGCAGATTAAATTCCGGCTGCAGATCCGGCTGCTGGTTTTCGTAGTAGCCTTCGGCGTTCGCCTGCCAGGTGATGATTTCGGCTGTCGTGACTGGTAGACCGTCGAGATCTTCGACCCGGCCCTCGACCAGCAGCGGTTCGCCTGCGCCGTCGAGCGAGATGGAACTGCCAAGCGTCCGCTCGGGGGTATCGGTCCGGAAGAAGGGGCCGCGGATGGTGTTGGGGGTGGCGCCGGACGGGCGGCGGGAATTGATCTCCTCGACAAGTGCGGAGGCGCCGACGAGATCGGAGAACAGCACCCATTCCTGACGACGCTCATCCGAAGCGTGGCCGACTTCGGTCAGGAAGTCGAGCACCTTGCGCCATTGCTCCTGTGTGGGGCGGAATTCCTTGATGAGAGCGTGGGCGTGGCAGACAACGGCGGACAGCAGGCGCGCCGTGTCATGATCGGGCTTGCCGAAGCGGCTCGTGAAAGCTTCAGTCGACGTCGCTTCGTCGAAGGTGATGAGGTCTGCGGCCCGCGACATGCATCTCCTCCCAAATCCGCATTGCTGGTCGAAAGGAAGCTAGCAGGGCCTCGATGCACAATTGATGATTTGTTTGGGAGCCAATATAACAATCGGTTATGAAGTTCGACGAGCGACATCTCATCCAGCTGGCTGCCGTGGTCAAAACGGGCGGTGTGACCGAAGGTGCAGCCCTTCTGGGGCTGGCGCAACCGGCGGTGTCGCGCACTCTGTCGATGCTGGAAAAGCGCGTGGGCGAACCGCTTTTCATCAAGGGCAGGCGGCCGTTGCAGCCGACGCCGCTCGGAATTGCCTTGGCCGAACATGGGCTTGCCATGCTGGCCGCATCGCGCAAGGCCTCCGATCTGATGGAGAGTTTCCGGGTCGGCAAGAGCGGCGTCGTCCGGGTGGGGGGTACTCCCTTCTTCATGGATGCGCTCATTGCCGGCATCTGTGCCGAATTCCAAACGAGCCACCCGGATGTTCATATCGAACAGTCCTACGGCTATTTTCCGGATTTGCGTGCGGCATTGAAGGCCGACCAGATCGATCTGGCAATCTGCCCGATCGATATCCTGGATGAGGGGTCCGGCCTCGCCTTTCAGCAGATCCTGCCGGGTCGCAACGTGATTGCGTGCCGTGTCACCCATCCGCTTCTGCTCAAGCGCCGCCTGCAGCCCGCGCATCTGCTCGATCATGCCTGGGTCGCACCGCCGCCTGGCAGCCCTCTTCTGGCGGATCTGCGCGCCTTGCTGCTGTCCTTCGGTGCCACGGAAATCCGGATCCGCTATTCCGGCGGATCGCTCGCCAGTGTCGTCAACTACCTGAAGGCGGCAGACGCGCTCACCGTGATGCCGCACAGCGTCGTCTTTGCTCAACGGAAAGAGAAGACGATCACGGCACTTCCGATCAATATTCCGCATCCCGAACGGGCACTCGCCATCCTGCGCCGTATCGATGCTCCTCGCTCTCCGGCCGTGGAGCAATTTGCCGGCTTCGTCCGCTCCAGCTTCGACAATCTGAAACACCTGATCAAGCGACACGAAGAGGCGGTGGTCTGGGGCAACTGATCCGGTGCCTGCAGTTCGATTGTCCAACGGAAAGCCCGGGTGGGCTTGCCCATTGATTCGCGTGTGAGAGAGGCGTAAAGAAGGCTTCGTCCCGTGGTGATTTGGCCGGCCGGCTTGCAGCCACGTAAAATAAGTCGCTAAAGGGCCGAGGCGAGTCGAGACTTTCCGAGGACCGGTGGCGATTTGAAGCTACCGGTATTTTTGTTTCCGCGGCCCTCGAGCCGCCGTGACAAGGAAAGTCGAGAGTAACATGCCGATCCGAATTCCAGATACACTGCCTGCCTTCGAGACCCTCGTGCATGAGGGCGTGCGGGTAATGACCGAGACCGTGGCTGTCCGCCAGGACATTCGCCCTCTACAGATCGCGCTTCTCAATCTCATGCCGAACAAGATCAAGACGGAAGTTCAGTTTGCACGCCTCATTGGAGCATCGCCGCTACAGGTGGAACTGACGCTGGTCCGCATGGGCGGACACAAGGCAAAGAACACACCCGAGGAGCACCTCTTAAGCTTCTATCAAACATGGGATGATGTGAAACACCGCAAGTTTGACGGCTTCATTATCACCGGCGCGCCGATTGAAACCTTGCCTTTCGAAGAGGTCACCTATTGGCCGGAGCTCGAGGAGATCCTCGAGTGGACCGAAACCAACGTGCATTCGACGATGAACGTGTGCTGGGGTGCCATGGCGGCCATCTACCATTTCCACAAAGTGCCGAAACATGCACTCAAGGAGAAGGCCTTCGGTGTCTATCGCCACCGCAACCTCGCGCCATCCTCGGTCTACCTCAACGGTTTCTCGGATGACTTCCAGGTCCCGGTATCGCGCTGGACGGAGGTCCGCCGCGAAGATATCGAAAAGAAGCCTGACCTGAAGATCCTCCTGGAATCCGACGAGATGGGTGTGTGCCTCGTACAAGAGAAACGGGGCAACCGCCTCTACATGTTCAACCATGTGGAATACGATTCGACTTCG
Organism: Rhizobium glycinendophyticum; assembly: GCF_006443685.1. Lineage (NCBI taxonomy): Bacteria > Pseudomonadati > Pseudomonadota > Alphaproteobacteria > Hyphomicrobiales > Rhizobiaceae > Peteryoungia > Peteryoungia glycinendophytica. Next base: position 407,222 of record NZ_VFYP01000002.1, read on the forward strand.
CTTGGCGATGAGTATTTCCGCGACAAATCCGCGGGCCTCCCGATCAAGCTGCCGCACAACTATTTCCCGCACAACGACGACACCTTGACGCCGCTCAATCGCTGGCGGGGTCATGCGCATCTGCTGTTCGGCAACTGGATCAATGAGATCTACCAGATGACGCCTTATGATATTGACGAGATCGGCGAGACAGTCGCGGAATGAGTCGAATGTCCGCCTGAAAGCGCAGACGGCAAAACGGTGAGGAAACGGACTTATGACGAGACAGCTATTCGGCGTGATGCCGACGGGGGAAAGTGTGGAACGGGTCGTCCTGACCGGCGGAGGCCTGACCGCCTCGATCCTGACCTTTGGGGCGGTCCTTCAGGATCTGCGGATTGAGGGCCATGACGCGCCGCTGGTGCTGGGCTTCGATAATCTTCAAAGCTATCTCGATCATTCCCCTTATTTCGGGGCGACGCCGGGTCGTTGTGCCAATCGCATTGGCGACGGTCGGTTCACGCTCGACGGGGTGAGTTATCAGCTTGAGTTAAACGAACGCGGTGTCACCCATCTGCATGGTGGCACGGATGGTATGGGACGCCGCAACTGGACGATCCTCGAACTCGGTGCAGATCACGTGACGATGGAAATCGTCGATCCCGAAGGCCGTGCCGGCTATCCGGGAACCACACGCACGACCGCTGTCTTCACTCTCAAGCCCGAGGGCGTCTTCTCCGTCGTCTACGAAACGGTGACGGACAAACCGACAATCGCCAATGTTTGCCATCATGCGTATTTTAATCTCGATGGACGGCCGGACATTCTCGGTCACGATCTGATGATCGCAGCCGACCACTATACGCCTGTCGACGAGAAGCTCATCCCGACGGGAGAGATCAAGAAGGTCGATCATTCCGCCTTCGATTTCCGCGAGATGCGCCCGATCCGGCTGGATGTCGACGGCGCGCAGTTCCGTTACGACCACAACTTTTGCCTATCCGGCACCCGCATCGCCAAACGCAGCGTGGCCCTTGCCCGCAGCGTCAATTCAGGCGTTTCGATGGAAGTTCTGACGACGGAGCCGGGCGTCCAATTCTATGCCGGCGTCTATCTCAACGTCGCCGTTCCGGGTCTCGACGGACATACCTATGGACGGTATGCCGGCTTCTGTCTGGAAACGCAGGTCTGGCCTGACGCCGTCAACCATCCTGGCTTTCCAAACGCTATCCTGCGTCCCGGGGAAGTCCTGCGTCAGGAAACGGACTACGTCTTTTCCAAGAACTGAATCAGATCGCGGTAAAGCCGTTGTCGACGAACAGGTGAACCCCGTTCACGAATTGTGAGTCGTCACTGGCGAGGTAGAGGGCGGCGCGTGCAACATCCTCGGGCTCGCCTATTCTACCCTGCTGAGCGGCGATGGCGGATTCGGAGACATCGACGCCGTGGGCAGTCAGTTCCGCCACTTCGCGCAAGCCGTGCGGGGTCCGGATAAAGCCCGGGCAGACAGCATTGCAGCGGATGTTGCGGTCGCGGAATTCCACCGCGATCGCCCGAGCAAACATATGGACCGCGCCTTTGGTGGTGTCGTAGAGCACCTCCATCGGCGTTGCAGCGACGGCCGATATCGACGAGGTGCAGACGATCGAGCCACCGCCGGCAGCAATCATGCCCGGCAGAACGGCACGTGTCATGAGAAACATCGAACGGACATTCACCGCATGCAGCCAGTCCCATTCCTCGAGCGTCGTTTCGAGGAATGGTTTGATGACAATCGTGCCGGCGTGATTGAACAGCACAGTAACCGTTCCAAGGCTTGATTCCACCTGTCGGACCGCAGACTCAACCTGCGCTTCATCTGAGACGTCGGCGACAAAAACCTCGCAGACGCCACCGGCCTTGCGGATTGCGGCTGCCGTTTCTTCTGCTGCATCAGCGTTGCGATCGATGATCGCCACTTTCGCCCCCTCGGCAGCGAAGAGCCGCGAGGATGCACCACCCATGCCGGTCGCACCACCAGATATGATTGCAACCTTGCCCGCCAGACGATTCGTCATCTTCACCTCCGAATGAAATTCGGAGCAAATAGACACAAGCGCCGCATCGGCGTCCAGAGTCTGCCGGTCTTATCGAAGAGAGAAAATGGAGCGGGTGAAGCGATTCGAACGCTCGACCCCAACCTTGGCAAGGTTGTGCTCTACCCCTGAGCTACACCCGCTCATAACCGCGATCCTGGGGTAGTGTCTGGATCGTGGGCCGTCCGTTTTGCGGCGACGGGCGCTATATCGCCCAAACGATTTTTAAATGCAACAGGGAAATGTCAGTTCATCGCGAAAAAAATGAAAATCTCTGTGCTGCAACTGCCAAACCCCCGTAAATGCGGGATTTTTCGAGACAAAGAAGATTGCAAGCGATGAGCGACGGGCCTATCTCTGTCGCCGATATCAGCCTGAAGAACCGGAAAATCAGCAAAAAAAGGCCCGCCCATGACCGTTGAGACCGAAAGCGCATCTCCGAAGACTGCAGACGACCTGTTCCGACTTCTCGACTCGCTGAACATTCCGCACAAGACGAAAACGCACCCGCCGGTATTCACCGTCGCCGAGTCGGTATCTTTGCGTGACGAGATCCCCGGAGGCCATACGAAGAACCTCTTCGTGAAGGACAAGAAGGACCAGTTCTTCCTGCTGACGGTTGAGGAGAATGCCAACGTTGATCTGAAGACCGTGCATACGGTCATCGGCGCTGCGAGCAAGGTGTCGTTCGGCAAACCGGAAAAGCTGATGGAATATCTCGGTGTGGCGCCGGGCTCAGTCACTGCTTTCGGGGCGATCAATGACACTGACCATAAGGTGACTTTCGTCCTCGACAAGGACCTGATGCAACACGAGATAATCAACTGCCATCCGCTCACAAACGAGGCGACGACCTCCATCGGGCGCGATGACCTGCTGCGGTTCATGCAGGCAACGGGTCACTCGCCGCTTGTCTTGAAAGTGACGGCCTGACATACGATCTTAGCGGCAAATGCCAGCCTGTATAAAATGCTGGCGCGACATGCGGAGATGCGCGAGATGAGCGACTACGGGAACCCTTACGGCGGCTACGGCAATCAAACCATGACGGCGAATGCACAATTCGGGGCCTCCCCCGCGCCGGCGGCCACTGAGGCGGATCTCGTCAAGGATACGACCACGGCCACCTTCGGAAAGGATGTGCTGGAAGAATCGCGTCGGCAGCCGGTTCTCGTCGATTTCTGGGCGCCCTGGTGCGGTCCTTGCCGTCAGCTGACGCCGATCATCGAGAAGGCCGTGAAAGAGGCAGGCGGCCGCGTCAAGCTCGTGAAGATGAACATTGATGACCATCCCGCCATTGCGGGTCAGCTGGGCATCCAGTCAATCCCCGCTGTCGTCGCCTTCGTCGACGGCCGCCCGGCGGATGGTTTCATGGGCGCCCTGCCCGAAAGCCAGGTCAAGGCTTTCATCGACAAGATCGGCGGCCCGGCAGGTGCAGACCAGGCAGCAGAGATCGCCGCCGTCCTCGAAGAGGCCGCCGGTCTTGTCGTCGCCGGCGATATCGATGGTGCAGCCCAACTCTTTGCTGCGGTCCTGCAGGCTGATCCTGATAATGTTCGCGCACTTGCCGGCATGGCCGAATGCATGATTGAAGCCAATCAGCATGTGCGCGCGCGTGAACTTATCAGCCAGCTGCCGGACGAATTGTCTAAGGCGCCCGAAGTGCAGGCGCAGCTGAAGCGACTGGACCAGATCGAGGAGGCACGCAAGCTCGGCGACCCGGTGGCGCTAGAACACACGCTGTCCCTCAGCCCCGACGATCACGAAGCGCGCATGAAGCTCGCAAAGATCCGCAACGTCGAGGGCCGGCGGGAAGAAGCTGCCGAGCACCTGCTTCTGATCATGAAGCGAGACCGGACCTTCGAAGATGACGGTGCGCGCAAGCAGCTGTTGCAGTTCTTCGAGGTCTGGGGACCAAAGGATCCGGCAACCATCATGGCGCGCCGCAAGCTTTCTTCCATTCTCTTTTCGTGAAGGGCTGCGGGCTTGAGTTTTGCCCGGCGCGACCCAGATAGAAGCGAATGAGAATGCGGAGATTTTCCGAACAGGATGGGCTTCAATGCAAGTGGGAAATGCCAGATATCTGACGGCGGAAGATCTTCCTGAGACGGTACCGGTTTTTCCGATTTCGGGTGCCCTGCTTCTGCCGGGCGGACAATTGCCACTCAACATCTTCGAGCCTCGTTATCTGGCCATGCTGGATGCCGCCATGGCCGGAAACCGACTGATCGGCATGATCCAGCCCGCACTCACCGAGGTACAGGCGGATATCCTGCCGGAGCGCCCGGCTCTGGCCCCGGTCGGCTGCATCGGACGGATCACATCCTTCACCGAGACCGGTGACGGACGTTACATTGTCTCGCTCGCCGGCATCTGCCGCTTCCGTTTGCTGGAAGAAGTCGCCGGCACAAAACCATACCGCACCTTCACGATTGCGCCGTTCGTGGCTGACCTGACCACCGGGGAGGATGAAGCACAGGTGGACCGTTCGGGCCTGTTGTCGGCTTTCAGGGCTTATCTGGAAGCCAACAAGCTGGAGGCTGACTGGGAAAGCGTGGAGCGGGCATCCAACATCACGCTGGTCAATTCCCTGTCGATGATGTCGCCTTTCGGCCCTGCGGAAAAACAGGCACTGCTTGAGGCTCCGGATCTGCGGACGCGTGCCGAAACCTTGATCGCCATCACCGAGATCGTCCTCGCCCGAAATTTCGGCGACGGCGATACCATGCTTCAATAGGCTCTCAATGGACGACAAGACGACTGGTGCCGATCCGAAGATGCTCGAGTTACTCGTCTGTCCGCTGACACATGGGCTGCTGAAGTTCGATCGGGAAAAGAACGAACTCGTCTCTGAGAAAGCGCACCTCGCCTACCCGATTCGCGACGGCGTTCCGATCATGCTGGTCTCCGAGGCCCGCAAGTTGGAGATGCCGATCTGAACCGGGTGGAATCCAGGCGGCTGTCAGATCTGCTGGCCACCGAGCAGGCGGGGCCTATTATGCGCGGCTGATCCGGCAGCTTCACGAATGAAGTAGTTCTTCAGAGCAGGAATCCCCTCGACAATCCCAAGTCCGAAGTCGCGTAAAACGCGGATCGGCGTGACATCATTTGAAAACAGACGGTTGAGAACATCCGTTGTGACGCCCATTCGGAAGGTGTCGAACCGCCGCCAGATCTGATAGCGATCCAGAACATTGACCGAGCCGATGTCGAGACCCAGCCGATCGGCTTCGACCACCGTCTCGGCGAGCGCTGCCACATCCTTGAAGCCCAGATTGAGACCCTGCCCCGAGATGGGGTGGATGCCATGAGCAGCATCGCCGGCCAGCGCCAGTCGCGGCGCGATGAAAGCCCGAGCGAGAGTAAGCCCAAGGGGGAAGGCGCGACGGTCGGCAGTGACCTTGATGGTTCCGAGTTTGTGCCCGAAACGCCGCTCCAGTTCCGCCTCGAAAAGGAGATCATCCGAAGCGACGAGCCGGTCGGCATCTTCCGTCCGCTCCGTCCAGACGAGCGAGGAGCGATTGCCCTTGAGAGGAAGGATGGCAAAGGGGCCAGCCGGGAGAAAGTGCTCCTCGGCAACACCATCATGCGGTCTCTCGTGTTCGACAGTGGTGACGATACCAGACTGCCCATATTGCCAGGTCACCGTCTTGATCCCCGCAAAGTCGCGCAGCTTAGAGCGAACGCCATCGCAAGCGACGACCAGCCGGGTATTTAGCTTGCTTCCATCGGACAAGGTCAACTCAGCCGACGGGCCGGTGTCACGAAAATCAGTCGCTCTGAGGCCATGGCGGATGTTGATTCCACGCTCGGCGCAAGCGTCACGCAGCGCGGCAACCATGCTGACATTGGGAATCATGTGGGCGAAGGGGTGCCCATCCTCGACCGCGCCGTCGAAGGTGAGGAAAACCGGCCGCACAGGATCGGATGTTTTGGAATCCGTCACAATCATCCGGTTGATCGGCTGCGCATCCGGCTCGATGCGATCCCACAGGCCGAAAACGTCGAGCATCTTCGTGGCTGCCGAGATGATGGCGGAAGCCCGCGGGTCCTTCTTCCAGGCACCCTCGGGCGCGGCCTCGATCACTTCCACGCCAAGATGGGGCGCGGCTTGTTTAATCGAAACTGCAACGGAAAGACCAACATAGCCACCGCCGACGACAACCACATCCAGCATGGCAAATCCTTTGCTCTCATAGACATCGAGCCCCTTATATAGATCACGCCTGCACGGGTGCCTATAAGGGAAGATATGCATTATGTCGCACCGGAGCACCGGCTTTGCGAACCAGCTAAAAACACTCGTGTGCAAGCGCAGGAAACCTGCGGCCATCAGGCCACAGGCAGGAGCATGCGGCTGCTTCGACGGAGCACGCCTTACTGTTCGCCGAGCTTCATGTCCGGATGGTAGTCCTTGCCGTGAACGGTCTTGACCACCGCCTGCCCGCAAAACGTCTTGTTCTCGGCGGCGTTGAACGTCAGGCTCGGGGAGCCATGCAGTTCCCAACCCTTATTCAAAGCGTCGGTCACCCGATGGCAGAACGACGAATCGTCCGGGCCGGTGATAAAACGATAGACTCTCATTTCTGACTTTCCTTTCTTGCCTCGATCAATGCCACCATGCCTAAAAGCCGTTCGGCCTCCTCGGCATGCAGCCGCTCGATCATCCGGCCGTTGACATTGATGACATTCAATCCAGCATGCCGTGGATCGGCAAATTGCGCCACCACGTGCTGCGCCTCTGCGACCGCGTTCGGCTCAGGTCCAAATCGATCATTGGCGGGTCCGATCTGCGAGGGGTGGATCAGCATCTTCCCATCGAAGCCCATCGATCGGGCTTGAGCACACTCTGCAGCGAAAGCGTCCATGTCACGAAAGTCATTTGACACGCTGTCGATCACATCGAGCCCATAGGCCCGGGCCGCAAGGACTACCTGCATCAGATAGGGCACTAGATATCTGCGGCCCGGTTCGGCCGGAATGCCCGTCGCCTTGCGCAAATCATTCAACCCCAGCACGAAGGTATCGAGCCGGCCGTTCGCCGTGCGTCCCGACGACGCAATCGTCGTAGCATTCAGCACGCCACGCGGTGTCTCGATCATCGCCCATATTCTGAGACTTTCCGTCGCATCTGCTTCCGCCAGCCAATCCGCCACGCTCTGAATCGATGCCGGCTCCTCCACCTTGGGGAGAAGGACGGCATCTGGTATCAGCGCACGGATCAACTGCAGGTCGTCGGCCAGATGGACGCTATCCACGGCATTGATCCGAATGATCCGCTCGCGCCAGTCCAGATCAGCTTGCTCCAAGAAATTCTTGAGGTTTTCCCGTGCTTCGGACTTCTTCTCCGGCGCAACCGAGTCCTCAAGATCGAAGATCACCGCATCGCAATCCAAATCGCAAATCTTCGCCAGAGCCCGCTCGTTGACGGCTGGCACCGTCAAAACCGAACGGCGCAGACGAAGGGGGTGACGATCTCGGAACTCTGTTTGGACACGGTACATGCATGGGTTTTGGCAATCTTTCCCAGTCCGCGCAAGATGACAATTCGGTGAAAGGCCCTTGCATTGCAGCGGAATAAGGACCACCTTGGCGACTGAGAAAGGACACAGATCATGCAGAATTTTCGTTCCGCCGTCATCGCCCTCGCCGGTCTCGCTTTCGTTGGTCTCGCGGCCGCCTTCGCTGTGTCACTCACCATCGTCATCGGCGCGCTGCTTACCGTGTCCCTCGGCGCCCGAATGTTGATGGGTCGCACCAAGCGGGCTCCTGTGTACGCCAAGGCAAAACGACGCGAAGACTTGCGCGTCTGGAATGACGGTAAGGGCACGATCATCGATTTGTGATGTCCTCGCTGGTTTGCCTCCGATCCTCCTGATTGGCGGCCCCACTTGGCAACCGGCGCGATATCGATTCGACCGGCCGCCCTACGTCGGCTGGCGTTCAAGATTCTCCTTCAATTCTTCGGTGTTTTGTTCTATGGGCGAGACATGAGAAGCATTCCAGCCAGATCGAAGGCAGATTGATGGACAAGTTTGTAAAGCTCACTGGTGTCGCTGCACCGCTACCTGTCGTGAACATCGACACGGACATGATCATCCCGAAGGATTACCTGAAGACGATCAAGCGCACTGGTCTCGGTACCGGCCTCTTCGCCGAAGCGCGCTATAAGGAAGACGGCTCGGAGAACCCGGATTTCGTGCTGAACAAGCCGGCCTACCGCAACGCCCAGATCCTTGTTGCCGGCGATAATTTCGGTTGCGGCTCTTCGCGCGAACATGCGCCCTGGGCGCTGCTCGATTTCGGCATCCGCTGCGTCATCTCGACCTCCTTCGCCGACATTTTCTACAACAACTGTTTCAAGAACGGCATTCTGCCAATCGTCGTCAGCCCGGAAAACCTGGAGAAGCTGATGGATGATGCGAGCCGCGGCTCGAACGCAGTCCTGACAGTCGACCTGGAAGCCCAGGAAATCACCGGTCCGGATGGTGGCAAGATCTCATTCGAACTCGATGCCTTCAAGCGCCATTGCATGTTGAACGGCCTCGACGACATTGGCTTGACCCTGGAAAAGGCGAGCAGCATCGCGAATTTCGAAAAGTCGAATGCAGCCCAGCGCCCCTGGGCTTAAGTCGATCGAAACCGTTTCGCAAAAAGCCGGGCATCCCGGCTTTTTTAATGCTCAGAGGAAACGTGCGCGCCAGCTGTCGAGCATCGCAAGCGAAACGCCTATTCCACCGCAGACTTCGATCAACGGGGCCTTGAAGCGCGACAGCAAGCCCGCATGAACATCGGCTACGGCAAGCGCTGCGCCACAGGCCGGCTCCACCAGGATCCGGTGGGCATCGGCAAACTTCAGGCAGGCCGCGACCGCATCTGCATCCGAAACAGTCACGCTTTCAATCGAATGTTGACTGACAAGGTCGAAGACATGCTGCGCGACTTGGCGCGCGCCAAGTGAGGTTGCAATCGAGGTGATTGCGGGCAGCATGACGCGCTGCTGTACGGTGATGGAGGCATTCAAAGATGCCGCGCCCTCAGTCTCTACCGCAATAACAGGAATGTCCGAGAGGCCGTTGCGGCGCAATCCTTCCACGATACCGGCCAGCAGCCCGCCGCCACCGACGCTGGTCACCACGCAATCGAAGACCGCGCCGGCCCTGACGACTTCGTCGATCAGCGTGGCGTGGCCGTCCCACAGAACCGGATGGTCGTAGGGGTGCACGTACGCCGCTTTGCGCTCGGCAGCGAGTGAAATGGCGTGCGCGTTCGCCTCATCGAAGACAGAACCGTGGACCAGAACATGGGCGCCAGTCGCCAAAATTCGCTCTCTCACCTCGACCGATGTCGTCTCGGGCACGACGATGGTCACCGGCACCCCGAGCGAGCGGCCGGCGACGGCGGCTGCGATACCCGCATTTCCGCCGGACGCACAAAAAATCTCTAGGGCACCCTTCGCAACCTCTTGCTGGCAGAGCAAACCGACACCCCTGAGCTTGAAACTGCCGGAGGGTTGCAGGGCATCGAGTTTCAGCCAGAGAGGAACCCCGCTTTCGCTGTAGTCGGCAGCGGTACGCAATAGCGGGGTTTCGATATGCAGGGGACGAGAAGCCATGGAGCCAAGATCCGATTCTGATTGGGCTTCTAATGAACCGCTGCTTTAGCATGGTCAACTGCCTCCACCGGCGCCAAGGGATCCGCAAACCGTACCGTTTCCGGCCTATCTCGCTTGAAAAGCCAGGGACCCGCGCGTAAGAAACCGCGACTTCTTTTTCGAGTGGAGGTATCCATGACGGCTCGCAATCTTCTTCTCCTGCCCGGCGACGGCATCGGCCCCGAGGCCATGGCCGAGGTCCGCAAGATCATCGCCTATATGAACGATGAACAGGGTGCGGGTTTCGTCACCGACGAAGGTCTGGTCGGCGGCTCGGCTTACGACGCCCACGGCGTGGCGATTTCGGAAGAGGATATGGCCAAGGCGCTTGCCGCAGATGCCGTTCTCTTCGGTGCCGTCGGCGGTCCGAAGTGGGACGACGTGCCCTATGACGTGCGCCCGGAGGCCGGCCTCTTGCGTCTACGCAAGGATCTTGAACTCTTTGCAAATCTGCGCCCTGCGATCTGCTATCCGGCGCTCGCCAATGCCTCTTCGCTGAAGCCCGAACTGGTCGAAGGCCTCGACATCCTGATCGTGCGCGAACTGACCGGCGGCGTCTATTTCGGCGAACCCAAGACCATCACCGATCTCGGCAATGGCCAGAAGCGCGCAATCGACACCCAGGTTTATGACACCTACGAGATTGAGCGCATCTCCGCCGTTGCTTTTGAGCTCGCACGCACCCGCAACAACCGCGTCTGCTCGATGGAAAAGCGCAACGTCATGAAGTCGGGCGTGTTGTGGAACCAGGTGGTGACCGCGACGCACAAGGAGAAATTCGCCGACGTTCAGCTAGACCACATGCTGGCTGATGCCGGCGGCATGCAACTGGTCCGTGCGCCGAAGCAGTTCGACGTCATTGTGACGGACAACCTGTTCGGAGACATGCTGTCGGACGTCGCCGCCATGCTGACGGGCTCGCTCGGCATGCTTCCTTCTGCATCGCTCGGCGCTCCTGACGGCAAGACTGGCAAGCGCAAGGCGCTCTATGAGCCTGTACATGGTTCGGCTCCCGACATTGCCGGCAAGGGCATCGCCAATCCAATCGCCATGATCGCTTCTTTCGCCATGTGCCTGCGCTACTCCTTCAACATGGTCACTGAGGCCGATCGTCTGGAAAAGGCGATTGCCAACGTACTGGATAAGGGCATTCGCACGGGCGACATCATGGCCGAAGGCGCCCGGCAGGTTGGAACTGTCGAGATGGGGGATGCCATCCTCGCAGAGTTTAAGGCGCTTTCCGCCTGATCTAACAACAAGACATGATCGATTGAGCGGCGCGGGGCAACCCGCGCCGTTTTTGCGTTGATCGCCGATCCGAACGGCCGGCACGCGCTCACTTCTCCGTGAGGGAGCCTTTCCCGACACAAAGCCAGCATGCGGCACCAATCCGCACCCCCCGTCGCTGCGTAAACGTCATCAGAATACAAACCAAGGAATTGCTGCCCACACTTGGCAGCAATCGGTTGGAACATGAACGGCCTTGGGCCGTTCAACAGGAAATGCCGGAAAACGGGCTGCCGGCGTGCGGTCCCCCAGACCCAGGGAGATGTTTCGATGAAGGCCATATCCGCTGACAGACACATCATCAGATACGCAATGTCCCAGCCTTATCTGGAACGAGAAGAAGAGTTGGATCTTGCCATTCGCTGGAAGGAACAGGACGATCAGGGCGCTCGTAATCGTATCGCCCAGGCCCACATGCGCCTCGTCATTGCCATGGCATCGAAATTCCGCGGCTTCGGTCTGCCGCTGAACGACCTCATCCAGGAAGGCTATATCGGCCTTCTGGAAGCAGCTGCGCGATTCGACCCCGGTCGCGAGGTTCGTTTCTCCACATATGCCGGCTGGTGGATCCGGGCCTCAATGCAGGATTACATCCTGCGCAACTGGTCAATCGTGCGCGGCGGCACAAGCTCCAGCCAGAAGGCCTTGTTCTTCAACCTGCGCCGCCTCCGCGCCAAGCTGGCACAGGGTGACAACCGCCTCTCGGATCAGGCCATTCATCAGGAAATTGCCTCTGCACTCGGCGTCAGCCTTGCCGATGTACAATCGATGGACGCGCGGCTTTCCGGCAACGATGCGTCACTCCAGACACCTGTTGCAGGTCGCAACGGCGAGGGCACGGAGCAGCTGGAGATGTTGGAGAGCAATGAGGCTCTGCCCGACGAGCAGGTCACATCCATCATTGATGGGGAGCGCTGGAACGGCTGGCTCAAGGACGCGATGAACAGGCTCAACGAGCGGGAAAGCCGGATCATCAAGGCACGCCGTCTGACGGAAGACGGGGCGACCTTGGAAGAACTCGGCATGGAGCTCGGCATTTCGAAAGAGCGCGTTCGCCAGATCGAGACCCGGGCTCTTGAAAAACTCAAGCTGGCCCTGACTGATAAGGCTCCGACGGCCGCTCGTTACGAGATGGCATACTGAACAGTAGCGACAGCTGAGAGGAGCAAGCCGGCGGGAACGCCGGCTTTTTCGTCGGCTACAGAACTGACGTCACTCGGAGATGATTTTCACCCGCATGCCGGGCGAGACGGTTGAAGTCGGTCCAAGTGCATTGATCAGCCGGAAGAGCTCCAGCTTCCGTTCGGTGCCCATCATGCGTGCTGACAAAGTTCCGACGGTGTCGCCAGTGCCGACAGTGACAACCCGCACGCGCAGCGGCTTCAGCGAAGCGGCCTCTTGCGGTGTGATGCGGCGGAAAGACGCCCGAAGCTGCGCAGCAGTGGACTCAAGCGCTGCACTGCCCTTCGGTACCGCAGTCAAAAACCGGAAGATCTGCGGGCCGATGCGAATGACCGTGATGTCGAAGTCCCAGCGATCCGCGGAGGCTTTCGCGGTCGCAGCTTCAAGGCCATTCACCGAGATCGTCTGGATCGTATCCGGCAAAAGGCCGGTGACCCAGCCGCTTGAAATATAGTTCGGCAGGCTGATCTTCTGATTGTCGGCCACACCATCAAAGCGGATGGCAACATCGCCGGGGCCAGTGGCAAGTACCGCCTCGACCTTGTTGTCGATCTGGAAGCCGACCGGCACATCAAAGCGGATGCCGAGCTGGCCATGCAGGAAGGTCTGGCCGCGCACGAAACCTTCCTGAGGGCTGTCACCGTAGAGAAGGCCGTCGATACCATTCAGGTAATAGTCGCGACCAGTCTCCCCATGCGTGCCTTCGGGGCCGAACGCACGCGCATGTCGCTTGGCAAGCTCGACGCGCTGTGGCGCATTGGGATGGCTCGACAGGAAGTCCAGACTCTGGTCGGCATCGGGATCCACCGATGTGAACTGGCTATAGCGTGCCATGGAATCGAGGAAACGGGCTGCGGCATAAGGATCATAGCCTGCTTCGCCAAGGGTCCTAACGCCGATCACGTCGGCCTGCAGTTCCTGCTGACGGGAAAAGGCAGCGAGCCTAAGCTTGCCTCGCGCGAGCGCCTGCTTGCCGGCGAGATCGCTGGAAAGCACTTCTGCCACCACCCGGCTTGCAATGACTTCCGCCTCTTCGCGCCGCTGACGCTCGATGCCGTGATTGGCGGTCACATGCGCCATTTCGTGGCTAAGCACGGCGGCGACCTCGGACGCATCATTGGCCAGCGCCAGGAGCCCGCGCGTCACGTAGAGGTAACCGCCGGGCAGCGCGAAGGCATTGATCGCAGGCGAATTGAGGATGGTGATACGGTACGACTGGTTGGGGTTTTCCGAGACAGCGGTCAGCGCACCGGCAATGCGTGCAACAAGCCGTTCGGTTTTGGCGTCGGAATACTCACCGCCGTAGGAGGCTACAATACGGGGATGCTCGCGGGCACCCATCTGGGCACGCGGATCGCCCTTCTGGACTTCTTCGACGATCTGCGGATTGCTGGACGGCGAGACGGAAGGCTCATACGCCTGCTCGAACAGCGACTGACAGGACGACAGAACCAGCCCGCTTACAACGAACGCAGCTGCCGTCGACGCAAGCCTTGCAGGCCGGCGCCGCCGATTACCATCGGCAGCCATTGCGCTGTTCCGGCTGAAAAACTGCATCCTGCCCCTTAACCCTGTGCCCGAGGCTCCGCCTGTCAGGTCGGTCCCGGGTGCAGCATCCACTTGCCTGGCACCAGAATCGTGCGAACACGGTCCCTGGGCTCATTCCATAATGCGAAACTGTCGCATGCTCTAGACCATAGTGCCCGCGACCGCATTGACCAAGCCCTTGCTACGCTTGGCAACCATTCACTGGCCGCATGACAGGAGCGAACGACCAAATTAAGGCGAAGGTTCCACCTGAGGCCCGAGACCGAGGAAGTCACGGACCGGTGGGAGGTCGCGTCGGGCGAGAAATCGCGCGGTCTCAGCCTCGACGAGCACGCTCCCGCCGTCGACAAAGACGACATACTGGGCAAGCCGTTCCAGATCACGCGGGTCATGTGTGACGAGAAGCACGGTTGAGCCAGTCTCCCGATGCAGGTCGGAGAGCAGAGCAACCATGGATGACCGCAGCGCCGGATCAAGTGCTGCAAATGGCTCATCGAGTAGCAAGACCGGGCGTCGGCGCACCAGCGCCCGGGCGAAAGCCACCCGCTGGCGCTCCCCGCCTGATAGAGAGCCGGGCAGCCGTCGTTCGTAGCCCGCAAGGCCGACGCGTTCGAGGGCTTGCGAAATCGCCACGCGATCGGTTGGTTGGAGCCTGAGGCCAGGATGGATGCCGAGCCCGATATTGGTGAAGAGATCCAGATGGGAAAACAGGTTGTTGTCCTGAAAGACGAGGGAGACAGGGCGCTCTGCCGGCGGGAGCCGAGTAACGTCTAATCCATCGATCCAGACCGTGCCGCTATCCGGCCGCTCGAAACCGGAAACCAGATTGAGCAACGTCGACTTCCCTGCGCCAGACGGGCCGACAATCGCTGTGACCGCGCCAGCCTGAAACTCGCAATCGAAATGGAATCGGTTCTGGCTAAGCGTCAACCGGGTATGGGCGAGATGGACGGAGGCGTTAGCCGGCATGGACTCGCTCCTTTGCAAGAGAGCCCGGCGAGGTGCCGGGTGCGCCGATCAGCGCCAGCACCAGGCAGATCAGACCCAGAAGCAGCGCCAGACCGTCGGCATCGTTGCTGCGATAGCTGCCCATCTGCGCATAAATGAGTGTCGGTAACGTGGTGATATTCTCGGAACCAAACAATGCGACTGCCCCCAAATCACCGAGCGAAAGAGCCATGGCGAAGGCGAGTGCCGTGAGGAGTGGCCGTCGAAGCGCCGGCCAATCGACGAAACGCAGCCTCTGACCAACCGAAAGGCCAAGACTTTCACACAACCGACCGGTGCGGTCACGGTGTTCGGAAAAGGCGGGCCCGAGAACTCGCACAGCAAACGGAAGAGCCATGAGGGCGTTGATACCGACCACGACGAGGGGCGCAAAATCCGCGATATCACCGTGCGGTCTGAGGGCCAGGAACCAGCCAGTCGCGAGGATGCTCGTCGGGAGCAGGAGCACCAGCGAGGAGGCACCCGCAAGACCGATTGAGAAGAGACGTGCCGTCCAGGTGAGCGAAGTGTGTCCCGACAGCTGGCTTCGTGCAGCAATAATCAGATAGGCTCCGAGCGTGGCAGCGAGGCCTGCTCCCAGCGAGACCATGAGGCTGGTCAGCGCCGCCTGTTGGAAGGCCTCTTGCTCGACAAGCCGGACGAGATCGGCCCGCAGTCCGGATACAACCACCTGTCCGAGCGGCAGAACAAGGAAGAGGCCGCCGGACACCAGCATTAACCCATCCACCAACCGAACAAGGGGACGATGACCATCGAAGCGCACATAGCCGCGACCGCTGGTCGTCCCCGAATCCCCGGCTACGGGCAATAGGCTGAGGACCGCGAGGACGCAGCCGGTCACGGTGATCTGAACACATGCGAGCGAGACCGCCCGCACAGGATCGAAATCGAAGCGCAGCGCCTGATAGATTGCCACCTCGATCGTGGTCGCAGCCGGCCCACCCCCGAAGACGAGGACCAGCGTGAAGCTGGTAACACACAGCATGAAGATCAGCCCCGCAGCGCCTGGGATCACCCGCGCAAGCACTGGCCATTCGATGAACCGGAACGTGGATAACGGCGAAAAGCCGAGGCTGGCAGCGGAACGCCAATACTCCGCCGGTACGCGTTCCAGCGCAGACAGCATCAGGCGGGCCGCGAGGGGCAGGTTGAAGAAGACATGCGCGATGAGAATGCCAGACAGGCCATAGATCGATACGGGCTGCGAAACCCCGAGCCACGAGAGAAGCTGATTGACCAGACCGTTGCGGCCAAATACCCCGATAAGGCCGAGCGCGCCTATCAGCACAGGCAGACCCATCGGCACCGCCATCAGCCGGATCAGCCACGGCCGGCCCGGGAAGCTTGGCTGCCGCGCCAGAGCACTGGCGAACGGCAGGGCGAGACCGACGGAAAGCAAAGTGGAAAGCAGAGCCTGCCACAGGGTAAAGCCGAGCACGGAGCGCACGACCGGATCAGCGAAAACCTCCAAACCGGCGACAGGCCCCGACAGAAGCATCACGAGCGCCACCCCGACGAAGCCAGAGATCACCATCAAGACAAAAAGACCGCCCGCGAGAGCAGGCAGTCTTACACGCCACGACTGGTGCAGCGGGCGCAGCATCAGCGGGTCAGTTGAGCGTCATCGCCTTCAGCCACTCGTCGATCCAGGCCTGACGATTGGCCGCCACTTCGGCCGGGCTCATCAGGAAGGTCGTCTTCGGCTGAACGAGCTTGCCGAAGGCATCCGGCAGCGGCTCGGACGTATCAGCAGCCGGCATCATCCAGTTGTTCGTCGGAATAGTATCTTGGAAACCGGGCTCAAGAATGAAGGCGAGGAACTGCCGCGCAAGATCCTTATCCGGCGCGTTCTTCAAAATGCCGGCAACTTCGATCTGAATGTAATGACCTTCTGAAAAATCCGCTGCCTGATAGCGCTCGGTATTTTCTGCGACCATGTGGTAGGCCGGCGATGTTGTGTAAGACAATACCATCGGCGCCTCCCCCTTTGTAAACAGACCATAAGCTTCCGACCAACCGGGGGTCACCGTGAGAACACGGTTCTTCAGCTTGGCCCAGGCCTCGGGCGCCTTCTCGCCATAGACGGACTTGACCCAAAGCAAGAGTCCGAGGCCTGGCGTCGAAGTGCGGGGATCCTGAATGACGATCTTCTGGTTCGGGTCACCCTCGACCAATTCCTTGAGGCTCTTCGGCGGCGTCTGGATCGCCTGGGTGTCGTAGATCACTGCGAAATGACCGTAGTCGTAAGGCACGAACACATCATCGCTGAAGCCCCCAGGAACCTTCACTGTCGACGTGTCGATCACAGCCTTATCGAACAATCCTGTCTGCTTGGCTTCCTCCACCAGATTGGTGTCCAGCCCCAGCACGACATCGGCCTTGGAGCTTTGACCTTCAAGCTTGAGACGGGTCAGAAGGGCCACTCCATCGGCAACACCGACAAAATTGACGCTGCAATCGCAGGTCTTTTCAAAGGCTTCCTTCACCTTCGGCCCCGGTCCCCATTCGGAGATGAAGCTTTCATAGGTATAGACAGTCAGAACCTTGTCAGCTGCCTGCGCCGACGCGGATAGACCGGTTGGCAACAAGGCTGCGGCAAGGCCGACGCGAACAAATTTAGCGAGATGTGACGGCATGACGCCCTCCTCCAAAAGATCAATGATATCGGGATAGGGCGTTTACAATCGACGCGTCTAATCCCTCCGCCGGTGTTAACCGGATCAGGTTCCGCGGGTTGGCTGACGCCTCTCAGCATTCCGATCACGGCGGATCAGAAGGCACCCCGTTAGAGCAGTCATGGAAATAGCGCGGCAGGTTGGGGAGCGCAAGATGGCAGACCTCTTGGTGCTACGGTAAGCCAAACGCAATCTCGCCATGCTATGCAGTCAACAGACTGTAGTTGAACGTTTTCGAGGCTTGATGGCATGACGAGTGAAACGAGCGGAGGGCCGATCTCAGTCGATCAGATTGTTGCCGCCGTCGAAGGGAGCTTTCGCCGCCAGATAGCCATCGCCTTGGATAGCTTCTGGCACTCTGCAATTCGCAATCGCATCCTCGTCTTCGCCTTCGCATTGGTCGCTGTCATCCTGGCAACCGCCTATGGCACCGTGATGCTGAACCACTGGAACGCGCCGTTCTACAATTCGCTGGAGCAGCGAAACCTGCCGGCATTTCTGCAGGAACTTCGCAACTTCGCTGTTATCGCCGGTGTGCTTCTCGTGCTCAACGTGATCCAGGCCTGGTTGAACCAGATGACGGCTTTGCACATGCGGGAGGGTCTGACGCGCGACGTCATCGACCAGTGGCTTGCGGGACGTCGCGCCTTTCGCCTCTCCATGGCGAGCCCGCTCGGCGTAAACCCGGACCAGCGCCTGCACGAAGATGCGCGCAAGCTCGCAGAGATGACAACGTCACTGTCGATCGGTCTTTTCAATGCGACCATTCTTCTGGTGAGCTTCATCGGGGTCCTCTGGGGCCTATCGAGCGACCTCGTCTTCAAGCTGGGAGACTGGAGCTTTCAGATCCCCGGTTACATGGTGTGGGGTGCCATTCTCTATGCCCTTGCCGCCTCGCTTTTGAGCCGCCTCGTCGGACATCGGCTGTCGAACCTGAATGCTGAGCGTTATGCCCGCGAGGCCGACTTACGTTTCTCCCTCATGCGCGCCAACGAGAACCTGGACGCCATCGCCGTGGCGCGCGGAGAAGACGCCGAAAAGCGACATATCCATGAAACGCTGGACGGCGTTTTGGGCTCGATCCGCAACCTCGCCCTCGCGCTCACCAATCTCACCTGGGTGACCGCAGGCTTCGGCTGGCTGGCAATCATCGTCCCGATCCTGATCGCCTCGCCAGCCTATTTTTCCGGGACCATCACCTTCGGTGGCCTGATGATGGCGGCCGCGGCCTTTACCCAAGTCTATTCGGCTCTGCGCTGGTATGTCGACAATTTTGGGCAGATTGCCGACTGGCGCGCAGCACTCCTCCGCGTCACGGTCTTCCGCGCTGCTCTCGATGCGATGGACAATGCGGAGCAGATGCCAGGCAGGATCGAAATCTTACCGTCAGAGGATGGCGCACTGCGTCTGAGAGGGCTCGAGATCGGCTCCCGCTTGCAGGGCGAGAACAATGGCGGCGCGTTCCGCCTCGTCGAAAGAGACGTCGAGATCGCTCCCGGCCAGCATGTCATGGTCAACGGCGACCAGGGCGTGAATCGCAAGCTGTTCTTCAATGCGCTTGCTGGCCTGTGGCCGTTCGGCAAGGGCAAGATCTTTCTCCCCGCAGCGACGGACATCCTCTTCATACCACAGATCGGCTACCTGCCGGAGGGAAGCCTGCGCAGTCTGCTCGCTTACCCCTTGGCTTCCGCGAACTTCACCGATTCCGACATGAAGCTTGCCCTGGAGAAGGTGGGGCTTGGAAATCTTGGCGGCCGTCTTTACGAGCGTGCCCGCTGGGAAAGGCTCCTCGACAAGGATGAGCAGATGGCGCTGGCCTTTGCCAATATGCTTCTGCGCAAACCGCGCTGGGTCGTGCTATTCGATGTGCTGGAGGGGTTGGAGCCGGACACCGAAATCCGTTTGGCAGCTTTGCTCGGCGAAATGCCCGACGCCTCCCTGCTCTACATTGGTCGTTCCGCCGCCTTTGCCAAGGCAACGGGAGCAAGGTTGGTGCATCTCGAGCGGATGATGGATCCCCCGAGGTGAAGCGGTCTTCTACCCCTCGAGTTCCTCGCGCAGCATCTCGAGCTCCAGCCATTCCTCTTCCCAGCGGGTAATGTCGGCGCGAAGCTTCTCCATTTCGGCAGCGAGCCGGGCGAAGGTCGCCGGGTCCTTCGAGAAGAGATTGGGATCCGCCATCTTGGCTTCGCGCGCGGCAATCTCTTTCTCCGCCTTTTCCATGTCCTTCGGCAAATTTTCGAGAGCAAATTTCTGCTTGAACGACAGTTTACCCTTGCTCTTGGAGACAGCTTCGGTGGTCTTTGCGCCAGACATGTCCTGCGCCTTAGCCTTTTCGGCTTTTTCGGCGCGCTTGCGTTCGTCCTCGACGCCCTTGCGCTGGGCCAGCATGTCCGAATAGCCACCGGCATATTCGATCCAACGGCCATCGGGGGCATCCGGATTGGCGGGCGCAATGGTCGAGGTCACAGTGCGGTCGAGGAAATCACGGTCATGGCTGACGAGAATGACCGTACCTGCATAACCCGCGACAATTTCTTGCAAAAGATCCAACGTCTCGATGTCAAGGTCGTTGGTCGGCTCGTCGAGGATCAGCAGGTTCGATGGCTTTGCCATGATCCGCGCCAGCATCAACCGGGCCCGCTCACCGCCGGATAGATTACGGATCGGCGTGCGAGCCTGTTCCGGCTGGAAAAGGAAGTCTTTCATGTAGCCGGTGACATGCTTCTGCTCGCCGTTGACGAGCAGATTCTCACCACGGCCGTCGGTCAGGTAATGGGCCAGCGTATCGTCCGGATTGAGGTCTTCGCGCTTCTGGTCGAGAACCGCGATTTCCAAGTTCGTCCCGAGCTTGATCACCCCACCGTCCGGCCGCAACTGGCCGGTTAGCATCTTCAGAAGCGTCGTCTTGCCGGCACCGTTCGGGCCAATCAGACCGATGCAGTCGCCGCGATGCACGCGGATGGAGAAGGGCGCGACGATGGTCCTGTCACCATAGGTTTTCGTGATCTTGTCTGCCTCGACGACCAGCTTTCCGCTTTCGCGACCTTCGCTGACGGCAGCCTGGATTGTGCCCTGCGGCCCCTTGTGGCCCCGATAGTCCGCACGCAGCGCCTGGAGATTGCCCAGTCGCCGCATATTGCGCTTGCGCCGCGCAGTGACGCCGTAGCGTAACCAGTGCTCCTCGCGCTCAATCTGGCGGCCGAGCTTGTGCTGCTCGATTTCTTCCTCTTCCAGCACCTTGTCGCGCCATTCCTCGAAATAGGAAAAGCCACGGGCAAGCCTGCGCGACAGCCCGCGGTCCAGCCAGACCGTGGCGGTCGAGATCTTCTCTAGGAAGCGGCGGTCGTGCGAGATCAGGACGAGCGCGCTTCGCGTCTTCTGCAATTCGCCTTCGAGCCACTCGATCGTCGGCAGATCGAGATGGTTCGTCGGCTCATCAAGCATCAGAATGTCAGGCTCGGGCGCCAGCACGCGCGCAAGCGCTGCGCGCCGCGCTTCACCACCCGAAAGCCGCGTCGGATCTTCCTGACCGGTCAGACCCAGATGCTCCAGCAGATAGGTCACGCGGTACGGATCATCACCCGGCCCAAGCCCTGCCTCGGCATAGGCTTGAACGGTGCCGTAACCGGCAAAATCAGGTGCCTGCTCGAGATAACGGATGGTGGAGGCCGGGTGACGGAAAACCTCCCCCGACTGTGCCTCCACCAGACCGGCGGCAATCTTCATCAACGTAGACTTGCCCGAACCGTTGCGCCCGACCAGGCAAATCCGGTCGCCTGGTTCAACCTGCAGCCCGGCACCGTTGAGGAGCGGGGTACCGCCGAAGGATAGGTAGATATCGTCGAGTTTCAGAATGGGAGGCGCCAAGGCTTCAGGCTCCGGAAAAATCGTAAGGGCGTGCCAGAAGGACGGCACGGCCACGGGTGAGCGAGACCGAAATGGGACCTTCGGCGACATTGGAAATGGTGCGCGACGATCCGAAGGCCAGCGAAAAATCGGTGAGCGGATAGCGCGCGTTGCGGATCGTCAGACCTTCAAGCGCGGTAAAACCCAGAACCGAGAACAACGCCCCCTTCGGCAATTCCAGCTCGAGCTGGCTCTCGTCTGCAAAAGGATAGGCCTCTTCGTCGCCGGAGGTCAGCACCACCTCGAACCCATCTTCGACAAGGCCAAGCGCATTCAGGTAGTGCTGCAAGGCATGGTCCGAGCGCTCACCGCCGAGCGCACCTGCAAAAATCAACCGCGTTGCACCCCGGGCAATCGCCTCGGCGACGGCAATCTCGCCGTCGGTCGCAGCCTTGGCGGCAGGATAGGTGCGACGCTCGACTTGCGGCCACTGCGCAACAAGGCTTGCGTCGCTGCTGTCGAAGTCGCCTGCCCAGAGTTCGGGAACGACCCCGAGCGCTAAAGCATGCCGCATGCCACTATCCGCGGCAATCGCACGACTGCCTTGGGTCAGAGCCTTGAGGCGATCCGTCACGGTCAGATGACCACCTAGAAGAATGGTGAAGGACGAAGGAGTCATGGGCCTGCCCATAGCGCATGTCAGGGGCAAAGGGAAAGCGGTTTGAAAGTGCTGTGAGCAGAACTGTCTCAAGGAGCAAGCAGCGGTCAGCCCCCCACTTTACGACCACCCGGAGGATTTTGAGCGCTCGAGTGTCCGGTGCGGTTGGGATGGGAGACCGAGTACCCTTTTGGAATACCAAGCCCGTCTGAAGGCAAGGGTCTCCCGCCTTTCGGTGTCAGCGCTTCTTGGGAGTCGAGGACTCCGCATTCTTCATCTGCGTGTTGAAGCTCGACACAGGGGCCGCAGACGGCTTCTCCTTGTCTTTCTTAGGCTTTCTCACTTCGCGGTTCGACCGCTGCTGACCTTTGGCCATGATGACTTTCCCTGTTCTGGAGTTCGCAGCCATCACGGGACTGAGTGCGGATGGATTCGGTATCATTTCCACCGACGCAGCAGTCGGAATGGTCCGCTTCGATCGAGACACGCTACGCCTCTCTACGGCGGTATAGCAAGAACCATCTGGATGTCCGTGGTGCCAAGAATGGAGCGGTTGTTCCCTCGATCCGATGATCGAGCATTATTGAAAGTCTTTTTTGCTGAACCGCGGGACCGGACAGATGCCGTTCGCGACGGTCGCGGCACTCGAAAGCGATCACGGCAGGTTGATAATCCGTTCCACGACACAGATGTCACAGTCACCTCCTGCGGTCGCATCTGCATGCATCGCAAGAAGATCAACATCTCAGTCGTCATGGCAGGCCAGAAGGTCGGCATCCAAGAGTCGATGACGGCATTTTCTCGTCAGCTTCATGCACTATGATCTGGGATATATCGACCTGGAACAGAGGACTTTGCAAACCATCGACAACTCCTTCGGCAAGGATGTTACCCATGTCTTAGGTACACGATGTTACCTATGTCTTCGGTATGGACAAAGGTTCACAATGGCGGAGAGGGTGGGATTCGAACCCACGATACCCTTGCGAGTATGCCGCATTTCGAGTGCGGTGCTTTCGACCACTCAGCCACCTCTCCGGTCACACTGGTCGGCGCTTCATGGCGCGGGCTGTCTCATAGCGGCAACTGAAACCCCATGCAAGAGTGAATGCGACGGTTTTTCCAGCTTTTATCTTGACAGCTCTAGGTCCCTCACGTATGCGACCCTCGACTTAAAAGGTGTAGCGATACCTCTTGAAAGCCTCGCTCTCGCGGGAATGAACCGGCAGAGAAAGTCTCTGCTCCTCCGACTGGCAAAAAGACGGCCCCTTCCAAGAGGAGAGCCGGAACGAACATGAAAGGATAAAAAATGTTCGCAGTCATCAAGACCGGCGGTAAACAGTACCGCGTCAACGCCAACGACGTGCTGACCATCGAAAAGTTGGAAGCCGAAGCTGGTGCAACCATCGAATTCACCGAAGTTCTCATCGTCGGCGAAGGCGAAGATGCCAAGATCGGCGCGCCCTTCGTTGCCGGCGCCTCCGTCAAGGCCGAAGTCGTCGAGCACAATCGCGGCAAGAAGGTCATCGCCTTCAAGAAGCGTCGTCGCCAGAACTCTAAGCGTACGCGCGGTCACCGCCAGCACCACACCGTGGTGCGCATCACCGACATCGTCGCGGCCTGATCGGCCAGGGTTTCAGAACAAGGTTTAAAGGAGAACTCCAATGGCACACAAAAAAGCTGGCGGTTCCTCGCGCAACGGTCGCGATTCCAATTCAAAGCGCCTCGGCGTGAAGAAGTTCGGCGGCGAAGCCGTCATTCCGGGCAACATCATCGTTCGTCAGCGCGGCACGCAGTGGCATCCCGACGCCAATGTTGGCATGGGCAAGGACCATACCGTTTTTGCACTCGTCGCCGGCAATGTTGCTTACCGTACCAAGGCCAATGGCAAAGTGTACGTGTCTGTCATGCCGAAAGCCGAAGCAGCGGAATAAGCCGGTAGCGCTCTAAAACAGCCGGCGTCTCATCGACCCGGCTGAATGCGCAAAGGTTCAGTCTGAAGAAAGGGGAGATGGGGCGCCATCTCCCCTTTTCCTTTTTTCCAACCAAGGAGACTGAACCATGCAGAGTTTATTGTTGAGGGACGACCAATCACGGTCGCCCGACGATCGGCAAAGGCCCGATCGGTCACGGAGCGATTGCCCCGTTTTGTTGTCGCAACGACTGGTCCTGCGCGCACCGCACATCGAGGACATTGACGCCCTTGCCCATCTCGCCAACAACGCCGCGATCGCCACCATGGTGGCCCGCATGCCGCACCCCTACACGGCAAAAGACGCAGCGGACTTCGTGCGACGCACGAATATCGGCGAGATTGGCAAGTGCGTCTATGCCATCACCAAAGCAGACAACGGCGAGTTTCTCGGTTGCTGCGCGCTTGAGCCGCATCCGGAAAACGATGATATCCTCGAAATGGGCTATTGGCTGGGCGAACCCTATTGGAACAGGGGTTATGCAACGGAAGCAGCCCACGCGCTGATCGACATGGCCTTCCGCACCCGCGAATGGATCACGCGCATTGATGCGCGTTGCAGGGTCACCAACATCCCCTCGCGCCGGGTCATCCAGAAGTGCGGCTTCCAGTTCCAGGGCTCCGGCATGGTCGGCAACCTCGCCATGGGCGGCACGGTACCGGTCGAATGGTACCGGCTCGACCGCAAAACCTGGCTGTCGCTGAAGAGCTGGGGGGAGATGCGATGAGCGCGCTTGTTGCAGAACGCCGGACGGTCGCTTCTGCGGTCGGACCCGGTCCTTGCCCGGTCATCGAGACCGAGCGTCTCGTGCTGCGGCCGCATCGGCTGGACGACGCGGAGGCGATCGCCACATCGCTTGGGGATTTCGCCGTGGCCCGCATGTTGACCCGTGTTCCGGTCCCTTATGACCGGCAGGACGGGCTGGACTGGCTGAACATGGTGACATCAGGCCTGAAGCCTGACTGGTCTTTCGCCATCACCCTTGATGAGGTTCATGTCGGTGTGGTGTCGATCGAACTGCGCCATGGTCTGTGGCATCTCGGCTATTGGCTCAACCGCTTCTACTGGGGCAGGGGTCTGATGAGCGAAGCCGTGGACGCGGCGCTTAATCGCTTCTTCCGCCGCTTACCCGCAGCGGAGGTCGCCGTTGGCGCGTTTACCGATAATACCGCCTCGCTGCGCCTTCTGGAAAGACGCGGGTGCCGGATCATCGGCGTGACCGATGTCTATTCTCGCGGTCGAAACGGCATGGTGACTCTGGTCGACATGCGGCTGAACCAGGCGGATTTCGCAGCTAGACATCTATGAGCCGACGATTGTGGAGCCTGGGGCATCCGCCCCGGCTCACCATGCGAGTTCGGTCCACACCGGCAGATGATCGGACCCGTTCGCCTTCGTATCCACCCAGGCCGTTTTCAGGCGATGCGCCAGACCGCCGCTCACGAAACAGTAATCGAGATGCATACGCCGCAACCCATCTTCGCTCACCCAGCTATAGCTGTTATCGGCCCGGCTGTTCAGATGCGCCTGCGCATCAGTCGGAAAGCCGGCGCGCGGCGCGCGGCCGTAATAGGCGTCAGCATGGCCGGTCATGGCGATATATTCCGGTCTTTCCGGTTCCATGTTGAAGTCACCCATGATCAGGAAGTCGGCAGGCGAGGGAGGATCGACCACCGCAAACTCGCTGGCGCCCGTCAACGCACCGCCTTCCTCAAGGAAACTGCAGGCCCGCGCCTTGAGAAAGGCGATCTGGGCGATGCGCTCGTCGGGAGAGACGTGGTCGAGATGAACGCTGTAAACGCGAAGCGCGCCACCGGGCGCCTCAATCACGGTCTCCAGAGCGCTGCGCTGCAGGTTCAGCTTTCCATAGGTTCGGGCGCGCGGCAACAGCAGGTTTCGGCTGGCCCGGATCGGGAAGCGCGACAGCACCATGTTGCCGAACTGGAAGCGCCGCTCCCGCAAACGCCCCCCGATCATCTCATGATCGACCAGCACGTCGCAGGCAGGGCCGAAACGGCAAAAAAAGTCGGGAAACAGCGCGGAGAACGTCTCCACCAAATCGGCATAACCATTCCGCTCGTAGCCGCACGTCACCTCCTGCAGGGCGATGACATCAGCGCCCCGGATGCTGGAAGCAATACGCTCGGGGTCAAAACGCCCGTCCTGGCCGATCCCGTACTGGATGTTGTAGCTGACGAACTTCACGATACTCTTTGACCTCTGCTTCAACGGGCTATATCGATGGCCCCAATCCATCCGCAGAACGTGACACAAGATTTGACGGCAGCAAGATGAAATTTCTCGACGAGGCCAAGGTATATATTCGCTCGGGCGACGGCGGCGCCGGCGCTGTCTCGTTTCGGCGCGAAAAGTTCATCGAGTTCGGCGGACCTGATGGCGGCGACGGCGGTCGTGGTGGCGATGTCTGGGTGGAAGCCGTCAACGGCTTGAACACCCTGATCGACTTCCGCTTTCAGCAGCACTTCAAGGCAAAGACCGGCACGCACGGCATGGGCCGAAACCGCACCGGCGCCAATGGCGAGGATGTGACGCTGAAGGTTCCCGTCGGCACGCAGATCTTCGAAGAAGACTCGGAAACGCTGATCGTTGACCTGACTGTCGAGGGGCAGCGCTTCCGCATCGCCAAAGGCGGCAATGGCGGCTTCGGCAATGCCCATTTCAAGACCGCGACCAACCAGGCTCCAAACTGGGCCAATCCTGGGCTGGAAGGCGAAGAAAAAACCATCTGGCTGAGACTGAAGCTGATCGCCGATGCGGGGCTGGTCGGCCTGCCCAATGCTGGGAAGTCCACTTTCCTCGCTGCGGTCACGCGCGCTCGACCAAAGATCGCCAACTATCCTTTTACCACGCTGCATCCCAATCTCGGTGTTGCCACCGTCGACGAACGCGAATTCATTCTGGCCGATATTCCGGGCCTGATCGAAGGGGCGCATGAAGGGGTCGGCATCGGCGACCGCTTCCTCGGCCATGTCGAGCGCACGCGCGTGCTGCTGCATCTCGTCTCCGCCCAGGAAGAAAAGGTCGGCCTGGCTTACAAGACGGTCCGTCATGAACTCGACGCCTATGGCGGCGGGCTGGACGACAAACCCGAAATCGTCGCGCTCTCACAGATCGACGTGCTCGACGAGGAAGAGCTGAAAAAGAAGGCGGCGGAGCTGAAGAAAGCTTGCGGTCAGCCACCGCTGCTGCTCTCCGCCATTACCGGCAAAGGCATGACGGATGCATTACGCGCCTTGCGCGACGTCATTGTCGCGGCCCAGGGCAATGCGCCCCTGCCGACCAAGCGTGAAAAGAATCGCAAGAATCGCGACATTGAGGGCAATCTTGAAGACGATCTCGACGGAGAAGGCAACGACTGATGTCTACCCGGATCCGTTCTCTGTCCCGCGTCAAACGTGTCGTCATCAAGATCGGCTCGGCCTTGCTCGTGGATCGGGCAAGCGGCATTCGCAAGACTTGGCTCGATGCCATCTGCGATGATATCGCCGCGTTGAAGTCACGCGGCACCGACGTGCTGGTCGTCTCCTCGGGTGCAATCGCACTGGGACGCTCTGTGCTCTCCATGCCGTCAGGCGCGTTGAAACTTGAGGAAAGCCAGGCCTGCGCGGCCGTCGGCCAGATCGCGCTCGCCCGCCACTGGGCGGAAAGCCTTTCGCGCCACCAGATCGTCGCCGGTCAGATCCTGCTGACCTTGGGCGACACAGAAGAGCGTCGCCGCTATCTGAACGCGCGTGCGACCCTCCAGCAATTGCTGAAGATCGGTGCCATTCCGATCATTAACGAAAACGACACTGTCGCCACGACTGAAATCCGCTACGGCGACAATGATCGGCTGGCGGCACGTGTAGCAACGATGGCCGGCGCTGATTTGCTCGTACTGCTGTCGGACATTGACGGCCTCTATACCGCCCCCCCGCACCTCGATCCCCAAGCCCGCTTCCTCGACACCATCGAGGAGATTACGCCGGAGATTGAAGCCATGGCAGGCGGGGCCGCCTCGGAACTGTCGCGCGGCGGCATGCGCACCAAGATCGATGCAGGCAAGATCGCCACCAGTGCCGGCTGCGCCATGATCATCGCTTCGGGCAAGCCCCTTAATCCGCTTGCCGCAATCGAGAACGGCGCACGCCATTCCTGGTTTGCGGCCTCACGCTCCCCTGTCACCGCGCGCAAGACCTGGATCGCAGGCCAACTGCAACCCGCCGGCGTGATTAATGTAGATGCAGGCGCAGAAGGCGCTCTGAAATCCGGCAAGAGCCTGTTGCCCGCTGGAGTGCGGGCTGTCTCGGGCAACTTCCACCGCGGCGACACGGTTTCCATCATTGGGGCGGAAGGTCGTGAAATTGCCCGCGGTCTGGTGGGCTATGATGCCGAGGAAGCCAGGCGTATCTGCGGCCGCAAGTCCAACGAGATCGAGAAGATCCTCGGCTATGCCGGGCGAGCCGCCATGATCCACCGTGACGACCTCGTCATGACTGAACTCGGCCAGCGGGAACCTGCTGTTGCCGATCGTAAGGATGCCGCCCATGCTTGATACAGTGTCGAACCAGAATTCCGTCGAAGGCCTGATGCTGGACATCGGTCGCCGTGCCCGCGCCGCTGCCCGCCCGCTCGCAACGGCGTCGACCGAAGCGAAGAACAAGGCCCTGCTTGCCATGGCAGATGCGCTTCTTAGCGCAGAGCAGGAGATCCTCGCCGGCAACGCCATCGATTTGAAGAATGCTTCCGAAACCGGTCTTGCCGCGTCCTTCGTCGATCGGCTGACACTGAACCCCGAGCGCATCGCCGCGATTGCCCAGTCGATGCGCGAGATTGCGGCTCTACCGGATCCCGTGGGGACCATAATCGCGGAATGGGATCGTCCGAACGGACTGCACATCGAGCGCGTCCGCACACCGCTCGGCGTCATCGGCGTGATCTACGAAAGCCGCCCCAATGTGACCGCCGACGCCGGTGCCTTGTGCCTGAAGGCGGGCAACGCGGTTGTCCTGCGTGGCGGCTCCGATTCGGCCAATTCCTCGCGTGCCATTCACGCCTGCCTAGTCAAGGGACTGGAAGCTGCAGGCTTGCCTGCCGATGCCATCCAGCTCGTGCCCACCACCGACCGTGCGGCAGTCGGCGCCCTTCTGTCCGGCTTGCAAGGCTCGATCGACGTCATCGTACCGCGCGGCGGAAAAAGCCTCGTGGCCCGCGTCCAGCAGGAAGCCCGCGTTCCGGTCTTTGCGCATCTCGAAGGGATCTGCCACGTCTATGTCGATGGCTCGGCCGATCTGGACATGGCGAGAAAGATCGTGGTCAACGCGAAGATGCGCCGCACCGGTATCTGCGGTTCGGCTGAAACCCTGCTCGTGGACAGCGCGGCCATCGGCACGCATCTGCAGCCGCTGATCGAGGCGCTGATCGATGCAGGATGTGAAGTCCGCGCATCCGCCACTGTGCTCAGGATCGTGCCCGGCCTGAAACCGGCAATCGAAGACGACTGGCGAACCGAATATCTCGACGCAATCATAACAGTCGCCGTTGTTGACGGGATCGGCGGCGCCATTGATCATATAGCCCGCTATTCGTCCAACCATACCGAAGCAGTGATTGCCGAGGACCCGGCAGTTGTCGAACGTTTCTTCAACGAGATCGATTCTGCCATCCTCTTGCACAATGCATCGACCCAGTTTGCGGATGGGGGCGAGTTTGGCATGGGGGCCGAGATCGGAATCGCCACCGGTAAAATGCATGCACGCGGTCCAGTCGGCGTCGAGCAGCTCACCTCCTTCAAGTACCGCGTACGCGGTACCGGCCAGGTCCGTCCCTGACGTGGAGGGAGCGGCCATAACCCATCGCTACAGGGTCATGCCGCATGTCGAGCGAGGAATGATCGTTGGCCTCTTCGGCGGTTCGTTCAATCCGCCGCATCAGGGTCACTTGCTCGTGGCCGACATTGCCTTACGGCGACTGGGGCTCGATCAGCTCTGGTGGATGGTGACACCGGGCAATCCGCTGAAAAGCCGCACTCAACTTGCGCCGCTCGACCAGCGTCTCGCAGCCTGTGAAAGGCTGGCGGAAGATCCCCGAATCAAGATTACCGCCTTTGAACAAGCGCTGAACACGAGCTACACCGCAAAGACCCTTGAGTTCGTTCGAATCCGCCACCCCGATGTCCATTTCATCTGGATCATGGGAGCCGACAATCTGGCCAGCTTCGACCGCTGGCAGCGCTGGCAGAAGATCGCAACGACGTTTCCGATCGCCGTCATCGACCGTCCGGGATCGACGCTTGCTTATCTCTCGTCAAAGATGGCAAGGACCTTCGACTATGCGAGGGTCGACGAGGAAGATGCAGGCGTGCTGTGGCGCAAGAAGGCACCCGCTTGGACTTTCATCCACGGCCCGCGCTCGGCTCTGAGCTCTACGGCACTGAGAGCCGCTGCCGACGAGAGTTGAGGCAGAATTGCATCATTATCAGGCAAAACCTCGACATCTCCTTGAAAGAACGGCAGATCGATGCCACCTTCTGATTGCGGTTCCGGAGAGGAATCGCAGACGTGCTGTTCTGTTTTGCCAAGGAAAGGACGAACTCTGACAACAGTACACACCCGCGGACGTGCGCCTGTCGCCGTCCCGAAACGCCCGGAACGTGGCGCCGATGCCGCAGCCCGTGCGCTTGAGCTGGTCCTCGCAAGTCTTGAGGACTCGAAGGCAGAAGACATTGTCTCCATCGACATTGCCGGAAAATCGGCGCTGGGCGACTACATGGTGGTCGTATCCGGACGCTCGAACAGGCATGTCTCGGCGATCAGCGAACACCTCATTTCCGACTTGAAGGACGAAGGCCTGGGTTCTGCCCGTGTCGAGGGTCTTGAAACCGGCGATTGGGTTCTGATCGACACCGGAGACATCATCGTGCATGTGTTTCGACCTGAAATCCGCGAGTTCTACAACATCGAAAAGATGTGGTCGGCCCCGGATATCGAGGATCGCCTGCACTGAACGGCCGGTCGTCCTTAAGGGACGGTCTCGACGCCGGATTGACACGGCAGGCGTCATCCTGCCGATAGAGCTGGTTTTGTGACCGATAAACTTGGGATCACCGCATGAAAATTGGCATCTATGCCGTGGGCCGACTGAAGGCTGGACCGGAGAAGGAACTCGCGTCCCGCTATCTGGACCGCTTCGCCAAGGCCGGACCGCAATGCGGCCTGGAGTTCACCCGCTCCGTGGAGCTGAACGAAAGCCGCGCCGGCAATGCCGACACCAGAAAGCGCGAGGAAGCCCAGGAGCTTTCTCGACACATCCCCGATGGCGCTCTGATCGTCGTCCTCGACGAGCGCGGCAAAGCTTTCGACAGCGCCGAATTTGCAAAGTTCGTCGGTGAAGCTGCCGACAACGGTCAAAAGGACATGGCATTCGTGATCGGCGGGGCGGATGGCATAGATCCGGAACTGCGTGAAAAAGCGCGGCTCGTGCTCAATCTCGGGCGCCTGACCTGGCCCCACCAACTCGTACGAATACTGATTGCAGAACAGCTTTATCGGGCGGTGACCATCCTAACCGGACACCCTTATCACCGCGTCTGAGCTTGCCCGTCCAAGCCACTTTGCCTTCAACGCAAATCAGCGTATTTTCCCACCGAACCGGGAAATGTCCTTGCACGCCTCTGCCACCGAAAACCCCAGCAAATCGCCTTGGCGCGTCTCGCGCCTCGCGGCCTTGCGCGCGTTTTTGATGGCATGCGGATTGGCAGCAATTCCGGTCGTTCATATCGCGGCTCAGGAAGCAGGCGTACCGTCCGAACCGGAAGCATCGACCGGTTCGGTACCCCCGAATGTGGATGCGCTCGCCCGGACTGAGGCCAATGCTCCCGCGGACGCTGCGCTGGAGCTGAGGGCAAAACGGGACCAGGTAAGCGGCGAGCTGCAAAACATCGCCCGAACCATGCAATTGTCGACTGAAAAGGCGGCAGAACTCGAAAAAAGCATTGAGGCACTGAGCAAGACAACCCAGAGTCTCAAAACGGCTCTGATCGACTCCGCGAAGCGGCGGAAGGATATAGAGAAGCAGATCAGCGAGGGTGAAAAGAACCTTGCCTCTATCGGTGTTCGCGAGGATGCCATCCGCCACTCCTTCCGCGAACGACGCGCCGTGCTGGCTGAAGTCTTGGCGGCGCTGCAACGCATGGGACGCAATCCGCCCCCGGCTCTGCTCGTCAGTCCCGAAGATGCACTCGGCTCTGTTCGAACCGCCATCCTTCTCGGCGCAGTCGTCCCCGGCATTCGCCATGAAACGGAAAAGCTCGCGACGGATCTCAAAGAGTTGATCACGCTTCGCGACAGCGGCAAGCAGCAAATGGACGCCCTTGTAACGGCGATGGCCGGCCGACAGGAGGAAGAACGGCGGATGGATCTGCTGATTGCAGAAAACGATCGGCTTGCCCGCACCAATTCTCTGCAGTTACAGGCAGAACGCAAACAGTCTGAGACGCTTGCAGAACGCGCCTCGACCATGGAAGCCCTTATCCGCTCCCTGGAAAATGAAATTACATCTGTCCGTCAGGCGTCAGAGCTTGCCAAGGCGGAGGAGGTGAAACGCAACCAGATGAGCGAGGAGCAGAAGGCGAGAACCCGCGAGATTGCCCGCTCGGAAGTGCCCGATAAAAACCGTATTGCGCCCGCATATCCTTTCTCCGAACTGCAGCAGAAACTGGAATTGCCGGTTGCTGGAGAGGTTTTGCGACAGTTTGGCGATCCGGACGGGACAGGCCATCAGGCTCAAGGGGCAGTGATAGCTTCGCAGCCGGGTTCGGTCGTAACTGCCCCAGCCGATGCCTGGGTTGTTTTTGCGGGAAATTTCCGAAGCTACGGCCAGATGATCATTCTGAATACGGGTGACGGATACCACATGGTGTTGTCAGGCATGGACCGGATCAGCACGAGCCAAGGCAAGTTTGTGCTGTCAGGGGAGCCGCTGGCGACCATGGGAGAAAAAAGAGTGGCAAGCGCCACTGGATTGGCGCTGGAAACAGATCGCCCGACACTTTACATTGAACTTCGAAAAGACGGTAAACCGGTTGATTCCCGCCCCTGGTGGGTCGGAGGCGATTCTGGAAAGGCACAGAATGATTCGTAGGGTCTCTATTCTCCTCGTTGGCGCCCTGATGGGTGCAACCGCGATGAGCCTCATCTACTCCTCGGGGATTCCGGCGCAGGCCGCAGGCAATTCCACCTACAAGGAATTGTCGATTTTCGGCGACGTGTTCGAGCGCATCCGCGCCCAGTACGTCACGCCGCCGGACGAGAACAAGCTGGTGGAAAGCGCCATCAATGGCATGCTCACCTCTCTCGACCCGCACTCCGTCTACATGAACGCCAAGGATGCGGCTGACATGCAGACCCAGACCCGCGGGGAATTCGGCGGCATCGGCATCGAAGTGACGATGGAAGAAGAGTTGGTCAAGGTGATCACCCCTATCGATGATACGCCCGGCGCCAAGGCCGGCATTCTGGCCGGTGACTTCATCTCCGAGATCAACGGCGAAAGCGTTCGGGGCCTGAAGCTGGAAGAAGCGGTCGAGAAGATGCGCGGTGCGGTCAACACACCGATCAAGCTGACGATCCTGCGCAAGGGCGCCGACAAGCCGCTAGACATCACCGTTACCCGCGAAATCATTCCGATTCGCGCTGTCAAATCCCGTGTTGAAGGCGACGTTGGTTATCTTCGCGTCATCTCCTTCACCGAGAAGACCTACGACGATCTGGAAGCCGCAATCGAAAAGATCAAGAAGGAAGTACCGGCTGACAAGCTGAAGGGCTATGTTCTCGACCTGCGCCTCAACCCGGGCGGCCTGCTCGACCAGGCGATCTACGTCTCTGACGCCTTCCTGGAACGCGGCGAAGTGGTCTCGACCCGCTCACGCGATCCGCAGGACACCCGTCGCTTCAACGCGACGGCAGGCGATCTGACCGACGGCAAGCCCGTTATAGTTCTCGTCAATGGCGGGTCCGCCTCGGCATCCGAGATCGTCGCCGGCGCATTGCAGGATTTGAAGCGTGCGACCGTTCTCGGCACGCGCTCCTTCGGCAAGGGCTCCGTCCAGACCATCATCCCGATGGGCGACAAGGGTGCTCTGCGTCTGACGACCGCCCTCTATTACACGCCCTCAGGCCGCTCAATCCAGGGCACCGGCATTGAACCTGATATCAAGGTCGAACAGCCGCTGCCGGAAGATCTGCAGGGCAAGGTTCGCACCGAAGGCGAATCCTCACTCCCGGGTCATATCAAGGGTAATGCCGAAACCGAAGAAGGTTCGGGCTCGGTCGCCTATGTCCCGCCGGAAGCCAAGGACGACATCCAGTTGAACTACGCACTCGACCTGCTTCGCGGCAACAAGACGGATCCGGCTTTCCCGGCCGATCCGCAGAAGGCATCGCTGCAGTAAGCGTCTGGAGCCATCGCCTGCGCAGGCCGTTTCTCGTTGCGCAGGCGTCAGGGTCTTGAGACCCGTCAGGATCTTGGAAGTCTCGCATGGATCTGCATGGACCGCTTGGTCTAGAGCGAAAAGGCGGAGGGCGCGGCAAGCGGTTCCTCCGCCTTTCGACATTGTCTTCGACGATGGCTGCGCTGACCCTGCTGGGTCTTTCGGCATGGACAGCCTTTTTGCCGCTTCCCTTGCGGCAGGATGCACCGATCAGCCTGACGCCAACGCCGCCAAGAGATCAGCTGACTGCGGAGGTATCTCCACCTACATCCGGAAACGAAGACGCTCCCATCAAGACCAGTGGCCCCCAGGACGGCGCCAATGTCCGTCGAACAACGACAGCGGACGGCAATGTCGTAACGACGTTTACGCCAGGCGGTCGCAAGGGCCCCGTCATCATCGGCACGAGCACCACGCAGGATCCCAGACTTGCTGGCCAGCCGAATGAGGATTTGATAGAACGAGCCGCCGAAGGCGATCTCCCGACGGTTTCAGCAAGCGGTTTACGACCCTTCGACTTTTACGCCCGCCCCTGGTCGGGCGCGCGCGGCACACGCATTGCAATTGTCGTCGGTGGCATCGGACTCAGCCAGACGGGCAGCCAGAAGGCCATCCAAGATCTGCCCGAGGATATTACGCTGGCCTTTGCGGCAACGGGCAACAGCCTGCAACGTTGGATGCAGGACGCACGCAGGAAGGGCCACGAAATCATCCTGCAGGTGCCGATGGAACCTTTCGATTACCCGGCAAACGATCCGGGTCGTGGCACGCTTCTGGCGGAGAAGGCAGCCGCGGCCAATCTCGTTAATCTGCATAAGGCGATGGCGCAGATCAGCAATTATACGGGCATCATGAACTATATGGGCGCTCGTTTCCTAGCTGACGACAAGGCCATGGACCCGGTCATGCGCGACATCGGCAATCGAGGCCTGATGTTCCTCGACGACGGCTCGACGGCACGCTCGCTTTCTGGTGACTTTGCGAAGGCCATTGGCTTGCCGCATGCCTATGCCGACGTCGTGATCGACAGTCAGGTCGACCGCCAGGCAATCCTGTCCAAGCTGGACGAGTTGGAACGGATTGCCCGCCGCAATGGTCAGGCGATCGGAGTCGGCGCAGCTTTCGACGAAACCATTGCGGCCGTAACAGATTGGCGCAATGAAGCTGTAGCCCGTGGCATCGAATTCGTCGGCGTGTCGGCGCTTGCCAATGAAAACAGACCCTGAGGACATCATGAGCAAGAACGAGACATCAAGTCGCCAGATCAAGGCCGAAGATCTACCCTATCGTCCCTGCGTTGGCATCATGGTCCTCAACCAGGCCGGCCTCGTTTGGTCCGGTCGCCGCATTCCCATCGGCAATTCCGAATATGACGGCTCACCGCAACTCTGGCAGATGCCGCAGGGCGGCATCGACCCGGGCGAGGCCCCCTTGCCGGCCGCCATCCGCGAGCTTTACGAGGAGACGGGCATCAGGACGGTTTCCCTGCTCGCGGAAGCCGGTCGCTGGATCAATTACGACCTACCGGCCGAATTGATCGGCGTCGGGCTGAAGGGCAAGTATCGCGGCCAGACGCAGCGCTGGTTCGCCTTTCGCTTCGAGGGCGACGAGAGCGAAATTGCCATCAACCCGCCGCCCGGCGACCACGAACCGGAATTCGATGCCTGGGAATGGAAGCCGATGCAGGATCTGCCTGATCTAATCGTCCCCTTCAAGCGTCGTGTCTATGAAGAGGTCGTAGCAGAGTTCTCGCATTTGGTGGACTGACAGCTAGGATTACTCCGGCAACGGCCCCGTGGCGAAGTCGAATCCCTCATCTGACCATCCTGTCATACCCCCGATCATCACCTTCACCTTGCGTCCCAACCGGGCAAGCTTCAGCGCTGCACGGTCGGTGCCGTTGCAGTGGGGGCCGGCGCAATAGACAACGAACAGCGTATCCTCCGGCCATTCCGTCATCTTCCGCTCGGTCATCTTGCCGTGCGGCAGATTGATGGCACCCGGCACATGGGCCGCCTCGAACAGTTTGGGGCCGCGCACGTCGAGGAGGATGAAATCTGCGCTCCCTCCTTGAAGCGCGTGCTGCACATCCCAGCAATCTGTTTCGAAGGATAGGCGAGCGGCGTAATGCGCTGCGACAAGAGCAGGTTCTGCGGCGGGTACTTCACTGACAAGACTGGGCATTTCCAAGTTCCTTTCGGGTGGCGACGATCGGAACTTGCCTTTTTGTGCCATTTCGCGAAATTGGCCTGAAGGACAACTTGCGTAAAGATCATGCCAATGACGCAGCAGAGTTCACCCTTCTCATCCTCGCACCTGACAGGACCTCGGGTGGTGAGCCTGGTTTATGATGGCCTTTGCACTTTTGAATTCGGGGTTGCCGTGGAAGTCTTCGGACTTGCCCGGCCGGAGATGGGAGAAACCTGGTATCGGCATGCCACCGCGGCGATTGAACCGGGACCGCTGCGCGCCGCAGGTGGTCTGATCGCCACGGCAGCGGGTGGACTGGAACTGCTGGAAGAGGCGGACCTCATCGTGGTGCCCGGCTGGCGGGGGATCGACGCGCCTGTTCCAGCCCCGTTGCTTGACGCCTTGTGTGGCGCCCACGCAAGGGGTACGCGCCTGATGTCTCTATGTTCCGGTATCGCGGTGCTGGCTGCTACCGGTCTGCTCGATGCCCGTCGCGCCACGACCCACTGGCGATATGCCGAAAAAGTCGCCACCCGCCACCCCCAGATCCATCTTGATCCGGATGTTCTTTATGTCGACGAGGGCGACATCCTGACGGCAGCAGGAAGTGCCGCCGGGATTGACCTTTGTCTGCATGTCGTGCGCCGGGATTTCGGCCCGGACGTGGCCAACAGCGTGGCAAGACGTCTGGTCGTGCCACCCCATCGCGAGGGCGGTCAGGCGCAGTTCATCGTGAGACCAGTGCCCAGGGAGCGCGAGGGGCAGCGGCTAGGCCCCCTCATCGACTGGATCGATACGAACCTGCAGAACGAACTAACCCTTGCGGACATGGCCGACCGTGCGGGCATGAGCAAGAGGACATTCCAGCGCCGCTTCCGCGACCTCACCGGCAGCAGTCCCGGCGAATTTCTGCTCGCCCGCCGACTGCGCCGCGCCTGCGATCTCCTGGAACGGCAGGCGACAATCTCGGTCGATGACATAGCACTCGCCTCAGGTTTCGGCACGCCGGCGACATTGCGCCATCATTTCCGCAACCGCCTATCGACCAGTCCCGCCGCTTACCGGACCCGTTTCCGGCATGCCGATTGAAAGCGGGCAAGGGTGATGCTTACAAGGCAGGTGTAAGTGGAAACGGCTAGCGATCCGTCGCTGCAGCCTCTTCAGCACTTTCTTCGATCCGCTCCATGTCGTCATCGGAGAGACCGAAGTGATGGCCGATTTCATGAATCAGCACATGGGTGATGATATCCCCCAGCGCCTCCTCGTTTTCGGCCCAATAATCAAGGATGGGACGGCGATACAGGGTGATACGGTTCGGCATCAGGCCTGTTTCCATCGTGAAACGTTCGGAAATGCCGCGCCCTTCGAAAAGGCCGAGCAGATCGAAAGGCGTTTCCAACGCCATATCCTCGAACACTTCATCCGTTGGAAAATCGGTGATCTCGATGATGAGATCTTTGGTCAGGTCGCGGAATTCCTGCGGCAGATGGCCATAGGCCTCAATCGCCAGCGACTCGAACGTGCTGATCGTCGGGGCATGGCGTTCGCGCCAATCCTCGCTCTGGTCAATACGGGCCATGATTACTCCTTACTGCTTGAAGATATAGGCGTTTTGCCCGGCTATTTCGAGAGCAAATCCGGAAGAGGAATAAATTCTTATTGAAATCCGGTTGACTCTTTTGTCGAGCTCTGGAATCTCTAGGAACATATAGAGAACATCTGATGTAGGAGAGACCGTCATGGGCTTGGGCCCTCAGGCGAATGGAGAGCTTTTTACCCTGCGGCAAGCCATTGCCCGCATCGAGGGAAAGCCACACCATGACGCCCGTCTGGCCGCAGGACTTAACGTGGAGAACGAGCCCCAAAGGCGGGGCAACACAGGGCATGAGGGCGTTGATCTGTCGAGATTCACTTTCGAAAGCCTGACGACGGACCTGTTGATGCCGGGCATGATGGTCGAGTTGCGGGGTGAGCGGCTACAGCAGGCCGGCACCACCACCGGATTTGCGCTTGCGTTGGCGATCATGGGCGCCGAACCGGCGACGGGTGGCCCTTCAAAGCGTTTGCTTTTCATCGCCGATCCGCAGGTCGTACGGGAAGCTGGCCTCATCTACGCTCCTGGATTGGTGGATTTCGGGCTGGAGCCTGCCGAACTGGTGCACGCGCTGCCACGACGCATCGAAGATGCGCTTTGGCTGGCAGAAGCGGCTCTGACATCCCGAGCCTTTTCCACCGTTGTGCTCGAAGTGTTTGGGAACCCGAAGAAATTCGGCCTGACCGAGAGCCGGCGCCTCAGCCTGAAGGCCCGTGGCACCGGTGGCAGGCTATTTGTGCTGCGGCAGGCAGGAGAAGAAGAGGCCTCGAGCGCCTCGCTTCGCCTGTCTGTCCAAACCGCACCGGCGGCGGCGCGCTTCCTCGCCGACGGAACCCTGCTGGGCGGCAGCATCGGGTTTCCTGCCTTTCGTATCCTTGCCGAGAAGTCCCGATACTTGGGACAGACCGAGCTAATCCTGGAGTGGAAC
Source organism: Rhizobium glycinendophyticum (assembly GCF_006443685.1). NCBI lineage: Bacteria > Pseudomonadati > Pseudomonadota > Alphaproteobacteria > Hyphomicrobiales > Rhizobiaceae > Peteryoungia > Peteryoungia glycinendophytica. Next base: position 446,311 of record NZ_VFYP01000002.1, read on the forward strand.
CCTGATGACCGCCGCCTTCGCCCCCTCACTGATGCAGGATCAACCGGTATTGGATCGCCGGATTCTCTGCCTCTACTTCCCACGGCTCGCGACAGATCGCATCGCGCGCCGGCGATGGGGTCTGTCGTGGCGTTCAGCCCTATCCTCGACCGGGCATCCTGAAAAGCCACCCCTCGTCTGTGCCGCCCGCACCGCCAATGTCATGCGGCTGACCGCACTCGATGAAGTAGCCGAAGGCTTTGGCCTGCGCATAGGCCAGGGTTTGGCAGAGGCCCGGGCCATCTGCGCAGCGCTGGATGTCGTTGAAGCCGATCCGGCAGCGGATCGGGCCTTCCTTGAGGCGATTGCAGACTGGTGTGACCGTTACACACCCCTGGTGGCACTGGATGGAGAAGATGGCCTTGCGCTCGACATCACCGGCTGTGCCCACCTGTTTGGCGGCGAAATCTGCCTTGTCGAGGATCTTGCCGGACGGCTGACGGGGTTTGGCCTTGCTGTGCAGGTGTCGGTCGCCTCGACCCCGGGCCTCGCCCGCGCCGTCAGCCGGTTCGGCGGACCGCGGGTGATTGTCGGTCCTGAAGCCTCGAACATTCTTAGGCCGATGCCGGTAGCAGCCCTTCGTCTCGAGCCACAAACCGTCATGGATCTGGCAAGGGTCGGCCTGAAAACCATTGGCGATCTCCTCGCTGCCGCCCGCGCGCCAATCACCCGTCGTTTCGGTCGCACGCCGCTGTTGCGGCTCGATCAGGCACTGGGCCGGGAAGGGGAGGCCATCTCGCCACGCCGGACGCCGGCACTGCTTTCTGCAGAAAGACGACTGGCCGAACCGATTGTCGCAGAAGACCATATTCTGGACCTTGCAGGACGTCTCGCTGCAGGCTTGAAAGCTGCCCTGGAAGCTAGAAACGAAGGTGGACGCCTGTTCGAACTGCTGATCTTTCGTGTGGACGGCCGCGTCTTTCGCATCGAAGTCGGCGCATCTGCTCCATTGCGCGATCCTCATCGCATCAAGGCCCTCTTCAAGGAGCGCCTGTCTGTCCTGAAGGACGAACTGGAGGCAGGATACGGTTTCGAACTGTTGCGCCTCAACGTGCTGTTGAGCGAACCTTTTGAAATTCGTCAGGCCCGTCTTGTAGAGGAGGAAGAGGAGGAAGAGGAGGACGAACATCTCACACGCTTCCTGGATCAGGTATTTGCGCGCCTCGGCGAAAGGGCGCTTCGTCTGCCGGTATCCCTCGCCAGCCATTGGCCGGATCGCGCGGCAACCCATGCGCCGCTCACCGACGGATTGAAAACACTGGGCCGTCGAGACGGCGAGCAGGCCATGAAGCCCCCCGTGAGGGGAATCAGGCCTTTGCGTCTGCTCACCCGCCCTGAGGAGGTGGAGGTCATGTCCTCGGTACCTGATGGTCCGCCTGCGAGCTTTCGCTGGCGACGGGTTCAGCGCCGTATCACGCGCGCCGAGGGGCCTGAGCGTCTCGCTCCTGAATGGTGGGTAGATGGTGAGAATGCGGAACCGCGTGATTATTTCCGCATCGAGGACACGATCGGTCAGCGCTACTGGCTGTATCGCAAAGGGCTTTACGAGCGGGAAACGGAGAATCGTCCCACCTGGTTTCTTCAGGGGATGTTTTCGTGACACCCCCCGTCTCCACGAACGAGCACCCATTTTACGAGATTGGTCTGAAGAGCAATTTTTCCTTCCTCGACGGAGCCTCGCATGCCGAGGAACTGGTCCAGCAGGCTCTGGACCTCGGCCTTCGCGGCATTGGTCTTGCAGATGTGAACACCGTCTCTGGCGTCGTGCGGCTTCACGCCTCGGCCAAGCAGAAGGGGCTAGCCTTTCGGCCCGGAGCGCGCCTTGTCTTCGCCGACGATACGCCGGAACTTCTCGCCTATCCCATCGATCGCAAAGGCTGGGGCAATCTCTGTCGCCTGCTGAGTGTTGGAAATCTGCGCTCGCAAAAAGGCGTCTGCACGCTCTACCAGGCAGACCTCCTGGAATGGTCTGGCAATCTCCTCTTTGTCGCCATGTCGCCACCCTTGCCGGAGGTGGGTGACAGCGAAGCTCTTGAGCTTCGTCTGCAAAGCCTGCTGCCGACCTTGAAGGACAAGCTCCATCTGGCACTCACCCCGCGTCATGACGGCCTGGATCGCAAGACATTTGCAGAACTGGAACTCATAAGCCGCAACCTGCGCCTGCCATTGGTTGCCACCAATGACGCCCTCTATCACGCACCGGAGCGAAAACCTCTCGCCGATGTGGTTGTCGCCATCCGTGAGCATGTGGGGGTAGCGGAAGCAGGGTTCCGGCTGCATGCCCATGCCGAACGTCATCTCAAAAGTGGCCGGGAGATGTCCCGACTTCTGCGAGGATATCCGGAGGCCATCGCCAATAACATCAGGTTTTTTGGCCGGCTAAATTTTTCACTCGATGAACTGGCCCATCAATATCCAGACGAAAGCTTCGGGGCAGAATCGCCGGCGTTGGCCTTGCGCAGGTTGACCTATGAAGGCGCCAGAAACCGTTATCCCGAAGGCGTTCCGGAAAAGGTACTCGGCTTGCTCGATTACGAGCTGAAGCTCATCGCAGATAAACGCTACGAGCCCTATTTTCTAACCGTCTACCGCATCGTCTGCCACGCTCGCGAGAGCGGGATCCTATGTCAGGGGCGGGGATCGGCGGCGAATTCCGCTGTCTGTTTCTGTCTTGGAATTACAGAGGTCGATCCGCAAAAGACGACGCTTCTGTTTGACCGCTTCATCTCCACAGAGCGTGATGAACCACCCGATATCGACGTGGATTTCGAGCATGAGAAGCGGGAGGATGTAATTCAGTTCATCTATCAGACTTATGGCCGTGAACATGCCGCACTCACGGCTGCCGTCATCAGTTACCGCGCGCGCTCGGCCGGCCGCGAAGTGGCAAAAGCCTTTGGTCTGTCTGAGGATGTCCAGTCCGCTCTGGCCGGCTCGATCTGGGGCTGGTGGACGAGTGATTTTACCGAGCAACAGGCGAATGCCGCCGGGCTCGACCTGAAGGACCCCACCACGCGCCGGGTGCTTTCCTATGCCCAGGCTCTGCAAGGTTTCCCGCGCCACCTTTCCCAGCATGTCGGCGGCTTCGTCATTACCCGCGACCGGCTGGATGAAGTTGTGCCGATCATGAACACGGCTGATGGCCGATATATGGTCGAGTGGGACAAGGATGATCTGGACACGCTGAAGATCTTGAAAATTGACGTGCTGGCTCTCGGTATGCTGACATGTCTCGCCAAAGCCTTCGCTCTTCTATCAAAGCATTACGATCGGCACGAGAGCCTCGCTTCCGTCAACGCGGACCAGTGTTCGGAAGTCTACGACATGATTTGCCGGGCCGATACACTCGGGGTCTTCCAGATCGAAAGCCGCGCCCAGATGAGCATGCTGCCACGGCTCAAACCCCGCATATTCTATGATCTCGTGATCGAGGTCGCGATTGTTCGCCCCGGCCCGATCCAGGGCAACATGGTTCATCCCTATCTCAAGCGCCGGGAAGATTCCCTTGCGGGCAAGGAGATCGACTACCCCAGTCCGGAACTGCGCGGTGTTCTGGAACGGACGCTGGGTGTGCCTCTTTTCCAGGAACAAGCAATGCAGATCGCCATCACCGCTGCCGGCTTCACGCCGGCTGAAGCCGATAAATTGCGCCGTGCTATGGCCACCTTCCGCCGCACCGGTCAGGTCTCGAGTTTTCAAAAGCGCATGATTGAGGGCATGGTCGCACGCAATTACGATCCGGAGTTTGCCGCCCGCTGCTTCAGCCAGATCGAAGGTTTCGGCGAATACGGGTTTCCCGAAAGCCATGCGGCCTCCTTTGCCTTGCTGGTTTATGTCTCCTGCTGGTTTAAGGCCTATTATCCCGACGTTTTCTGCGCCGCGATCCTAAACTCCCAACCCATGGGTTTTTATGCCCCAGCACAACTGGTGCGCGATGCGCGTGAACATGGCGTCGACGTGAGGCCGGTCGATGTCAATCATTCCCATTGGGATTGCGGGCTTGAAGCCGGGGTCGATGGGATCCCCGTTTTTGATCCCAACCGCATCGCACCGCGTCATCGCTCTATGACTTCCGTGATCAGAACCAAGCAGGCCGTGCGCCTCGGCTTCCGCCAGATCAAGGGTCTGTCCCAGGCGGATATGGAGCGTCTGGTGGCGTGCAGGGGTGAAGGCTATGATTCTGTCCGCGATCTTTGGCTGCGCACCCGCCTTCCCCGCAGCGTCATCGAAAAACTGGCCGATGCCGACGCCTTTTCCTCCCTCGGCCTGTCCCGCCGCGATGCGCTGTGGGCAGCCCAGGCGCTCGATGCAGAAGCGGCCATCGAGGTTTTGCCACTTTTCGAGACGGCACCCCTCGAAAACCTGCAGCAAGAGGCCGAGGTTGCACTGCCGCGCATGCTGCCGGGGGAGGAGGTCTTGAGCGATTATCGAACGCTCACTTTCTCGCTGAAAGCTCATCCTATTTCTTTTCTGCGCCCAGACATGCGAAAGGCTGGATTGAAATCAGCCTTGGATCTGGAGACCCTGCCCCATGGCGCCAAAGTCACCGTCGCAGGCTTGGTCCTGGTGCGCCAACGGCCAGGTTCAGCGAAGGGCGTAATTTTCATGACGCTTGAGGACGAAACGGGCACCACGAATGTCATCGTGTGGCCGAAGATCTTCGAACGCTACCGGCCCATCGTGATGGGGGCCCGCCTCGTTTGCCTTCGCGGCAGACTGCAAAAGGCCCATGGCGTGATCCATGTAGTTGCCGACCATCTGGTCGATGCGACACAACGCCTCGGCCTGCTGCAGAAGGATTTGGCAGCGTTCAGCACACTGGCTCATGCCGACGAAGTCCGAAGGCCGGGCGTCGATCAGCGCCAGGTCATGCGCCAGAAACAAGCACCTCCGGTCGTGGCGGCCCCGCCTCCCGGCCATCCACGCAGAAGTGCCATGGCCGATTTACTGCCCAAGGGACGCAATTTCCACTGACATTTGGACGGCTGACGTGTCTGCGAATTTTCTTGACAAAGAGCATAAGGTTTACCAGAAAGGAGAGAGTAAGTGTCATGTTTGACGGTTCCCGATCCCATGCTGGTCTGCAGCTGCAATTACATCACCGACAAGGACATCAAGGCAGTCATCAATGAACTGCTGGATGAAGACTGTTGGCAGCTGATCGTTCCGGGCAAGGTCTACCATGCCATGGGCAAGCGGGGTCGTTGCTGTGGCTGTTTCCCGAACGTGGTCGACCTGATCATCAAGACCACCGCCGAATACCATGCGGCACGCAAGACCGAAGAAACCAAGGTCGTCAATTTCATGGAACGTCTGAAGCTGTTCCATGAAGAGCAGAAAGTCGCGCTCGCAGAGCGGCGTCAGGCTATGGTCGCCGCCCGTCGCGTAGGCTGATCTATCTTCAATATTTCCAATAGCTCTCGGAGCGCGACGTCAGTCCTTGGTGCCTGATCACCCTCTTGTGCAATACCATGTTCGACTGATGAAGGCATGACTTTGCTAACGCCTTAGAATTAGAATCCTTCTAAAAAGGCATCTCGACAGAGCGTCCCGTCAACGCTAGTGTTCCCGAATTACACTCACGCAAAGGACGACGAAGATGAAGGGTGATCCCAAGGTCATTGAGCAGCTCAACGAAGCGCTGTTTCTCGAGCTCGGCGCTGTCAACCAGTACTGGCTGCATTACCGGCTGCTCAACGACTGGGGCTACACGAAGCTCGCCAAGAAGGAGCGGGCTGAATCGATCGAGGAAATGCAGCACGCTGACAAGATCATCGACCGCATCATCTTCCTGGAAGGCCATCCCAATCTGCAGACCGTGGCGCCGCTGCGTATCGGCCAGAATGTCAAGGAAGTGCTGGAAGCCGATCTCGCCGGCGAGTACGACGCCCGCACTGCCTACAAAGCCTCGCGCGACATCTGTCACGCTGCCGGCGATTATGTATCCATGAAACTCTTCGAGACTCTGCTGATGGATGAAGAAGGCCACATCGACTTCCTCGAAACCCAATTGGATCTGCTCGCCAAGATTGGCGAAGAGAAATACGGCCAGCTCAATGCCGAATCAGCGGATTCTGCCGATTAACAACCTTAAGTCGGCTTGGCGCTCGCGGCCGACCCAGCTGAACACAATCACAAAAAGCCCGAAGGTTGAGAACAACCTTCGGGCTTTTTGCTGACAGCAGATAAAAAACATCCGACGTCGACGACGCTGGATGTTGCAGTTCATGCGCTTCGGTTCTGCCGGTTTGCGATGAGATCATCAACGACACCGGGATCGGCAAGCGTGGACGTATCGCCGAGTGCGCCGAAATCATCCTCAGCAATCTTACGCAGAATGCGCCGCATGATCTTGCCTGAGCGCGTCTTTGGAAGTCCAGGCGCGAACTGGATCTTGTCGGGGCTTGCAATCGGCCCGATCTCCGAGCGCACATGCTTGACCAGATCGGCGCGCAGCGTCTCGTTGCCTTCATGTCCCGACATCAACGTGACATAGCAATAGATGCCCTGGCCCTTGATGCTGTGTGGATAACCGACGACAGCGGCTTCCGACACCAAATGGTGCGAGACGAGGGCGGATTCGACTTCGGCCGTACCAAGCCGATGTCCTGAGACATTCAGCACGTCGTCCACGCGTCCCGTAATCCAGTAATAGCCGTCCTCGTCGCGACGGCAGCCGTCACCGGTAAAATACTTACCCTTGTAGGTTGAGAAGTACGTCTGGACGAAACGTTCATGGTCGCCATAGACCGAACGCGCCTGGCCGGGCCAGCTGTCGGTAATGCAAAGATTGCCGTCGGTGGCACCCTCTAGCACCTTGCCTTCGTTGTCGACCAGTTCCGGCTTCACCCCGAAGAAGGGGCGGGTTGCCGAACCGGGCTTCAGCGGCGTGGCACCCGGTAGCGGTGTGATCATGATGCCACCTGTTTCCGTTTGCCACCAGGTATCAACGACCGGCGACTTCTGTTCACCGACGACGTTGTAATACCACTCCCAGGCTTCTGGATTGATCGGTTCGCCGACGGAACCCAGGAGGCGCAGCGACGAGCGGTTCGAACGCTTGACGAACTCGTCACCGGCTCCCATCAGCGACCGGATCGCCGTCGGCGCGGTGTAGAAGATGTTCACCTTGTGCTTCTCCACCACTTCCCAGAACCGCCCCTGGTCGGGGAAGGTTGGCACGCCTTCGAACATCAGCGTCGTCGCGCAATTGGCGAGCGGCCCATAGACGATGTAGGAGTGGCCGGTTACCCAGCCGACGTCAGCCGTGCACCAGTAGATATCGCCGTCGTGATAATCGAAAACATATTCGTGTGTCATGGACGCGTAGACGAGATACCCGCCCGTGGTGTGCATCACACCCTTCGGCTTGCCCGTCGAACCCGATGTGTAGAGGATGAACAGTGGATCTTCCGCCTTCATCTTCACCGGCGGGCAATCGGCCTTCACGGTATGCACTTCCTGGTGATGCCAGAGATCGCGGCCCGGCGCCCAGCCGATCTTGCCGCCGGTGCGACGCACGACCAGTACCTTGTTGACGATGACATACTGCTTGGCTGCAATGTCGATCGCGATGTCGGTGTTTTCCTTGAGAGGGACGGGCTTGCCGCCGCGCACCCCTTCGTCACAGGTGATGACGAAGGTCGATTCGCAGTCGACGATGCGGCCCGCCAGCGCTTCCGGTGAGAAGCCGCCAAACACGACGGAGTGGATGGCCCCGATGCGAGCACAGGCCAGCATGGCATAGGTCGCTTCAGGGATCATCGGCATGTAGATGGTGACGCGGTCACCCTTCTTCACGCCGTGTTTCTTCAAGACGTTCGCCATCCGGCAAACATGCTCGTAGAGCTCGTTATACGTAATCTTCTTGTCGATATAGGGGTTGTCACCTTCCCAGATGATGGCGGTACGCTCGCCATGCGTCTTCAGGTGACGGTCGATGCAGTTGTAGGAGACGTTCGTCAGGCCGTCCTCGAACCATTTGATCGGGACCTTGCCCTTGAACGAGGTGTTCTTGACCTTCGTATAGGGCTTGAACCAGTCAATGCGCTTGCCGTGCTTGCCCCAGAACTTTTCCGGGTCTTCGACGCTTTCCTCGTACCACTTCAGGTACTTGTCCTCATCGATCAGCGCCTGTGCCTTCGCTGATTTCAGCACCGGATAGGTTTTGGCTGACATGAATTCCTCCCATGTTGACGGGCCACTCCAAATGACCAGGACCGTCCTCCCCGGCCTATTGCGGCTATTCATATCAGGAGAAATTCGGCCAGCAATTAGACAAAGGTCATTCGTGTCTTGGAGAATTGCAATTTCGTTACATTATCGCTATAAGGACGCCGAATTCCCGGAAATAGTGGTTTAAACCCACGGCCCGCGACAACCGGCGCGGACGTTCAGAAGGATTGTATCCATGGCCCAGACACTGCTCATGCCGAAGGCGACTGCCGTATGGCTCGTCGACAACACCGCGCTGTCATTCGACCAGATTGCGCAGTTCTGCAAACTGCATCCGCTCGAAGTGAAAGCGATTGCAGATGGCGAAGCAGCCCAGGGCATCAAGGGTCTCGATCCGATCGCCACCGGCCAGCTGTCGCGTGATGAGATCGTCAAGGCCGAGAAGGATCCGAACCACAAGCTGAAGCTTTCGGAACCGAAGGTACGCGTACCGGATTCCAAACGTCGTGGCCCGCGTTACACGCCGGTATCCAAGCGTCAGGACCGCCCCAATGCTATCCTTTGGCTGGTGCGCAATCATCCGGAACTGAAGGACGCCCAGATCTCGCGTCTCGTCGGCACGACCAAGTCGACAATCGAACAGATCCGCGAGCGCACTCACTGGAACTCCACCAACCTCGCGCCGATGGATCCGGTGACACTTGGCCTTTGCAGCCAGATCGATCTGGATCTGGAAGTGGAAAAGGCGTCGAAGGGCCGTCCGCTGCCCACCGCGGCTGAACTTGGCGCCACGCTGCAGTCGACCCTCGAAACGGAGAATCTCCCCTTCGGCTATGGCCGCGAGGAAGAGAAGGAAAAGGAAATCGACGCCAACGCCGTTTTTGCCAAGCTCCAGTCGCTCAAGTCAGACCGTCGCAACGACGACGAAGACGACCAGTACTGAGCCTCATACGGCAATCGCCAACGAGACCCCGGCACCATCTGGTGACCGGGGTTTTCTTTTATCGAAGCCGGCAGAAAATTACGCGCTAGCCGATTATCCGGCTGCAGCCTTGGCAGCGACGGGCACTTGGCCATGGGCTTGCAGAACGGCCGTGATCTCGTCGAGGATTGCCGGATCATCAATCGTTGCCGGCATCTTCCACGGCAGACCGTCGGCGATCTTCTGCATCGTCCCGCGTAGGATTTTGCCCGATCGTGTTTTTGGCAGACGATCAACCATCAAAACCATCTTGAAGGCGGCAACAGGTCCGATTTCGTCCCGTACGAGCTGGACGACCTCCTTGGCGATCACCGCGTGGTCGCGGTGGACATTCTTCTTAAGAACAAGGAACCCGCAAGGGATCTGTCCCTTCAATTCGTCAGCAATGCCGATGACGGCGCATTCGGCGACATCCGGATGCATGGCACAAACCTCTTCCATGCCGCCGGTCGACAGACGATGCCCTGCGCAGTTGATGATGTCATCCGTACGCGCCATGACGAAAACATAGCCGTCCTCATCGATGATCCCGGCATCTGCGGTCTTGTAGTATCCCGGAAATTCTTCCAGGCAGGACGCACGGAACCGTTCGTCCGCATTCCAGAACGACACCAGGCAGCCCGGAGGCAGGGGAAGCTTCGCCACGATATTGCCAAGTGTGCCCGGGGGAACGGGATGACCCGCGTCATCCAGCACATCCAGCGCGTAACCAGGCATCGGCTTGGTTGGCGAGCCATGCTTGACGGGGAGTAGCCCCAGCCCTACCGGATTGGCCGCTATGGCCCAACCCGTCTCGGTTTGCCACCAATGATCTATAACCGGGATCTTGAGCTTCGCTTCAGCCCATTTCAGAGTTTCCGGATCCGCGCGCTCACCCGCCAGGAAGAGTGCGCGCAATCCGGAAAGATCGTAGCGGGCGATATGTTCGCCCTCAGGATCGTCACGGCGGATCGCCCGGAAAGCAGTGGGTGCCGTAAACAGCACTTTCACATCGTGATCACTGATGACGCGCCAGAAAGTCCCGGCATCGGGGGTGCCCACCGGCTTGCCTTCAAAGATGACTGTCGCATTGCCGGAGAGAAGGGGGCCATAGACGATGTAGGAATGGCCGACGACCCAACCGATATCCGACGCGGCCCAGAACACTTCGCCCGGTTTCACGCCGTAGATATTGCGCATAGTCCAGTTGAGCGCGACCATGTGGCCGCCCGTGTCACGAACGACGCCCTTGGGCTGTCCGGTCGTTCCCGAGGTGTAGAGGATATAGAGGGGGTCGGTGGCCTCAACGGTAACACATTCGACGAGCCTGCCCGTCAACTTCTCTTGTTCAACCGCCTGAGCCAGGTCGATGTCGCCGTGCTCATAACGCAGGGGCGCATGATACTGATCCCGCTGCAACACAAGACAATAATCCGGCTTTACCTTCGCCATATCGATCGCCTGGTCGAGCAGCGGCTTGTAGGGAACGATCCGCCCCGGTTCCAGCCCACAGCTGGCCCCGATTACAACCTTGGCACCGGAATCGTCGATACGGGTGGCAAGTTCATGAGCTGCAAATCCGCCGAAGACGACGGAATGCACGGCGCCGATCCGGGCGCAGGCCAGCATCGCGAAGACGGCCTCTGGAATCATCGGCATATAGATGATGACCCGGTCGCCCTTCATTACTCCGTGGTTGCGCAGAACGCCCGCAATGGCTGAAATCTCGGTCAAGGCGTCGTTGTAAGTGAAGCGTGCGGTCTGCCCGGTCATGGGGCTATCATAGATGACGGCAGTCTCATCGCCCCTGCCTGCGGCGATATGCCGGTCAATGCAGTTATAGCAGGTGTTGGTCTTGCCTCCCGCAAACCAGCGTCCGTAGGCGCCCAGCGTCTCGTCGAAAACCCCCTCCGGCGGGTTGTACCAGTGGATATCCTCGGCAGCCCTGGCCCAGAATGCTTTCGGATCCGCCTCCCAAGCGGAATAGATGTCCAGGTAGCTTTCGTGCATGGCAACCCTCCCAAGGCATGGCCGGCCCTTCGGCCTTTGCCCCCGATCTTAAGATTGCCGGCCCTGCGTGAGAAGCCAGACCAAAGCGCTATGCCGAAGGTCTAAGAACCCTCAGCGGCTGCCGAAGATGGCAGACCCGACCCGAACGCTGGTGGCACCAAAAGCGATGGCGGTCTCGAAGTCCCCCGACATGCCCATGGATAGTTTTTCGAGGTTGTTTTCGCCAGCGAGCTTGGCGAGAAGCGCAAAGTGTGGCCCGGGGTTCTCGTCCACCGGTGGGATACACATCAGACCTTCAACCTGCAGGCCCAAGTCCTCGCGACACATCGCCACGAAACTTGCCACATCATCTGGCGCGATGCCGGCTTTTTGCGGCTCCAGCCCCGTATTGACCTGCACATAAACGCGCAATCGACGGCGCTGTGCCGCCATCTCGGCCGCCAACGCTCGGGCAATCTTTTCACGATCGACACTTTCGATCACGTCGAACAGAGCAACCGCATCAGCAGCCTTGTTCGACTGCAGTGGCCCAATTAGATGCAGTTCGATCTCAGGTGTATCCGTCTTGAGCGCCGGCCATTTTCCTTGAGCCTCCTGAACCCGATTTTCGCCGAACACCCTCTGACCCGCTTCGATCGCCGGCAGGATGTCGGGCGCGTCAAAAGTCTTGGACACCGCGACCAGTTGGATGGAATCCGGCTCACGACCCGATTCCCGGGCGGCCACTGCGATCTTTGAGCGAACCTCGCCCAGCCTTTGTTCGACAGACATTGAAATTCCTCGTCCCGCTACCCACGACATGGGGCAATCATGCATTTCTGCAATGGGTTAAGCGCCTCGGCCTCGCATGGCAAGACGGGGCGATCGACGATCAGTGAAGCGCCTCAAAAACTTGACGCTTGGGCCGTTTCGTGATGAAGGTCAGCCCTCCTTTTTGACGCTATTTCCGGAACTGCAATCCATGGCCACCGAACGTTATAACCCGCGCGATGCCGAACCCCGTTGGCAGGCCAAATGGGCCGAGGAGAAGGTCTTCGAGACTGACAACGCGGACCCGCGTGAGAAATACTACGTGCTCGAGATGTTTCCCTATCCCTCGGGACGGATCCATATGGGCCATGTGCGCAACTATGCCATGGGCGACGTCGTTGCACGCTACAAGCGCGCGCGTGGCTATAATGTCTTGCATCCCATGGGTTGGGACGCCTTCGGCATGCCGGCAGAAAACGCGGCGATGAAGAACAAGGTCCACCCCAAGGCCTGGACCTACGAAAATATCGCGACGATGCGCGGCCAACTGAAGTCCATGGGCCTATCGCTCGACTGGTCGCGTGAATTTGCAACTTGCGACGTCGATTATTATCATCGCCAACAGCACCTTTTCCTCGATTTCATGGAAAAGGGTCTGGTCTACCGCAAAAATTCCAAGGTCAACTGGGATCCCGAAGACATGACCGTGCTCGCAAATGAGCAGGTTATCGACGGCCGTGGCTGGCGTTCGGGCGCTTTGGTGGAACAGCGGGAACTGACACAGTGGTTCTTCAAGATCACTGACTTCAGCCAGGACCTGCTCGATGCACTGGATGAGCTTGACCAATGGCCTGAAAAGGTCCGGCTGATGCAGAAGAACTGGATCGGCCGGTCGGAAGGCATGCTGGTCCGCTGGGAAGTCGCATCCGGTAGCCAGGAAAAAGAAGTAACCGTTTATACGACACGCCCCGATACCTTGTTCGGCGCATCGTTCCTGGCCATTGCCGCCGATCATCCAATGGCGCGCGAAGTCTCGGCAACCAATCCGGACGTAGATGTCTTCTGCCAGGAGTGCCGCCATGCAGGGACATCCCTGGCAGCCCTAGAGACTGCCGAGAAGAGGGGAATCGACACCGGCATCCGTGTCAAGCATCCGCTTGACCCCAATTGGGAGCTGCCCGTCTACGTCGCAAACTTTGTCCTGATGGAATATGGGACGGGCGCTATCTTTGGCTGCCCGTCGGGCGACCAGCGCGACCTTGATTTCGCGCGCAAATATGATCTCCCGGTAGTTCCGGTGGTAATGCCGAAGGAAGGGGACGCAGCCTCCTTCGTGATTGGCGATACTGCCTTTACTGATGACGGCGTGATGATCAATTCCCGCTTCCTGGACGGTCTTTCGACAGCGGAAGCCTTCGAAGAAGTGGCCAAGCGTCTGTCCAGCCAATCGCTCGGCAATGCACCGCAGGGTGAGCGCAAGGTCAATTTCCGTCTGCGTGACTGGGGTATTTCACGTCAGCGTTACTGGGGTTGCCCGATCCCGGTCATCCATTGCGATGATTGCGGCGTCGTGCCAGTGCCGAAGTCGGACCTCCCCGTTCGCTTGCCCGACGACGTCACCTTCGACAAGCCAGGCAATCCATTGGACCGTCATTTGACATGGCGCCATGTTGCCTGCCCCTGCTGCGGCAAGGATGCACGGCGTGAAACAGACACGATGGACACCTTCGTCGATTCAAGTTGGTATTACGCCCGCTTTACCGCACCTTGGGAAAACAATCCGACCGATGTCACCGCCGCCAACAAATGGCTGCCGGTCGACCAGTATATTGGTGGGATCGAGCACGCGATCCTTCACCTGCTCTATTCGCGCTTCTTTACCCGCGCGATGCGCGAAACCGGCCACGTTGACATCAAGGAGCCGTTCAAGGGTCTGTTCACTCAGGGCATGGTCGTCCACGAGACCTACAGCATCGGTGAAGGCCTGGAGCGCGAGTGGGTGGCTCCGGCCGATCTGAAGATCGAGGAAATTGACGGGAACCGTCGGGCCTATCTGGCGTCCAACGGTCAAGAGGTACGCATCGGCTCCATCGAAAAGATGTCGAAGTCAAAGAAAAATGTCGTCGATCCAGACGACATCATCTCCTCCTATGGCGCGGACACGGCTCGCTTCTTCGTACTGTCAGACTCACCGCCGGATCGGGACGTGATCTGGTCCGAGGCAGGGGTCGAAGGTGCTCACCGATTCGTTCAGCGCGTTTGGCGTCTGCTGTCAGAGGCAGCTTCCGAATTGCAAGGAGTTGCTGCGAATCCGGCTAAGGAGGGCGTAGGGCTGGACGTATCGCGCGCAGCGCACAAGACCCTGATGGCGGTGCAGAGCGATCTCGACAAGCTGGCGTTCAACAAGGCTATCGCGCGGATCTACGAACTCGTCAATTCGCTGGCATCATCGTTTACCCAAGTCGCCGCCGGCAAAGCCGACGCGGCATTGAAGGGTGCTGTCAGGGATGCGGCCGAGATTCTCATACACCTCATCGCGCCGATGACGCCGCATCTGGCCGAAGAGTGCTGGACTTTGCTGGGTAATAAAGAGCTTGTCGCGCGCACCTCGTGGCCACGTTACGACGAGGCTCTGGTCGCGGAGAACGAAGTGACTCTGCCTGTGCAGATCAACGGCAAGAAGCGGGCGGAATTGACAATCGCGCGTGACGCGGATCAAAGTGCCGTGAGCCAAGCGGTTCTTGAACTCGATGCGGTTCGCACTGCGCTGAGCGGTCAAGCACCGAAGAAGATCATCGTCGTTCCGGGAAGGATCGTAAACATTGTTCTCTGAACCTCGGAAGTCTAAAATGCTGCGACGCTCGGTTTTGATCGCAGGCGCACTGCTTCTCGCAGGATGTCAGGCGCGTCCCCTCTACCAGGATCCGGACGGCAGGACGAAGGCCACCTTGGCGGCGATCGCCTACTCTCCCGCGGATTCAAGGGTTGGTCTGGAAACCCGTAACCGTCTCCTCTTCCTTACGACCGGCGGGGCTGAATCGACGACACCGCAATACCGGGTAGAGTTGGATGTCACCAGTACGGTCGAAGGCGTTCTGCTCGATCGTGCTGCCGACACTGCAAACGCGGGCAGGGCAGTCGCTACTGGCACTTACACCCTCAAGAGGATTTCCGACGACACGGTCGTGAAGTCCGGACGCCGTCAAGCCGTTGCGCTCTTCGACTATCCGCGCCAGGAATTCGCCAAGTTGCGTTCTGTTCGGGATGCCGAGACACGGGCCGCCCGTGAACTGGCGGAACTGATTTACGCAGATCTGACCATGGCCTTGGGTCGCTAAAGGCGGCCATGGCAGAGATCAAATCCCACGAGGTCGATAGCTTCCTGCAGAAGCAAGCGAAACTATATCGCATCTTTATCGTCTATGGCCCGGATAAGGGATTGGTAGCGGAACGGGCAATCGCTCTGGCGGCGGTGACCGGCGTGGATCTGAACGACGGCTTCGCTTTGATAAAACTGGATATCAGTGACATCCAGAGCGACCCCGGCCGACTTCTCGACGAGGTGAATTCCTTCGGCCTCTTTGGCGGCGAAAAGCTGATCTGGATCCGCGGCGCATCCAATGAAAAGCAGTTGGTAGACGCGCTCCAACATCTGGGAAGTCACCCTCCCGAAGGGAGCTATGTCATTGTCGAGGCCGGCGACCTGAAGAAGGGCTCGGCACTCAGGAAAGTTGGCGAGTCTCATCGTTCGGTCGCTTCCATCGCTTGCTACCACGACGACGCACGTGCGCTGAACGCATTGGTCGATCAGGAATTGGCATCGGCCAATCTGCGCATCACGCCAGCGGCTCGGGAATTGCTTCTCGCATCGATAGGCGGCGACCGAGTCGCCTCCCGAAATGAGATCCGCAAGCTCGTCCTTTACTGCCTGCACGACGAGTTAGTCGATGAACAGCACGTGCTTGACATCATTGGCGACGCGAGCGCCACGTCAACGGACGAGGTAGTGGATGCCGTTTTGAACGGGGATGCTGACGCATTCCTGCATGCTGTCCAGAAGGTGATTGCGTCAAAGACGGCGATATTTCTGGTCTTGCAGTCGACAATGAAACAATTTCAGATGCTTGAGGCCATGCGCCTTGAGATGGACGACAAACAGCAGCAGGTGGCCCAGGTCATGCAGACTCTTGGCCGAGGCATTCATTTTCGCAGAAAGCCCGTCGTCGAAAAGACGTTACGCAGCTGGAACAGTGCGGATCTGGGACGTGAGGCTTCGAAACTGCAGTCGGCCATCCTCATTGGACGCCAGCGCGCCTCGCTTGAAGGCGAGGCGGCAATTCAAACACTCTTGGCAACCACCCTGCAATCCGCTCGTCGCAATCGGCGCGCTTAACGCGCTTCGAGAAGCCTGCAGATCTCCTCGAGCTGATCAAGTGACCCGTAGTTGATCTTCATCTGGCCACCGCTGCCTTTGTGGCTGATGGAAACCTGCAACCCCAGACGATCGGACAGGCTACGCTCGAGCGCGATCGTGTCGGAATCTTTCTGGCCACGAGGTTCTGCCGGGGAAGGCGCGGTCTGCGCTTTGATGTGGTTCTGCGCCAGCTTCTCCGCGTCACGTACCGACATACCCTTGGCAGTGATGACCTTGGCAAGGCTGACGGGGTCCGGTGTCGACACTAGCGCGCGGGCGTGGCCTGCGGAGAGGGTACCCTCGGCGAGCATGTCGCGGACGGGTTCCGGCAACTTCAACAGACGCAGACTGTTGGCCACATGACTACGGCTCTTCCCGATAATCTCACCCAGATCATTCTGGGTATAGCCGTGTTCGGCGATCAGCTGGTCATAACCAAGCGCCTCTTCCAACGGATTAAGATCGGCCCGTTGAACGTTCTCTACGATTGCCAACTCCAGGGCCGTCCGATCATCGACGTCGCGAATAATCACGGGGATTTCCACGAGTCCGGCAAGTTGCGCGGCCCGCCAGCGGCGCTCACCGGCGATGATCTCATAACGATTACTACCCGCGATCGTGCGAACGACCACCGGCTGCACAATCCCATGCTGCCTGATAGAGCCGGCAAGATCCTGAAGTTCCGCCTCATCGAAATAGCGACGAGGATTTTTTGGGCTCCGCGAGACAAATTCGATCGGAAGGGTACGATCCGGATTGACGCTGGGGCGCGTGTCGCCAACGGGAATGGGCTGGTCCATCTCCCCGATCAACGCTGCCAGGCCGCGCCCAAGGCGCCGCTTCGATACGTCTTCACTCATACTCTTATCCCCGTAGAATTAGGCCGCTTTGCGCAGCCGTTCGCGCTGGATGACTTCTGAAGCCAGTTGGAGGTAAGCCTGGCTTCCGGCGCATTTCAAATCGTAAAGGATGGCAGGCTTGCCGTAAGAGGGTGCCTCTGAAACCCGAACATTGCGTGGAATGAGCGTCGTATAGACCTTCTCACCCAGATGTTCACGAACATCGTTCACGACCTGCTGCGCCAGATTGTTGCGGGAATCGAACATCGTCAGCACGATGCCCTGAATGTCGAGGGTCGGATTCACGGTTTGTCGCACCTGATTGATCGTCTCGAGCAACTGGCTAAGTCCCTCCAGAGCGAAGAATTCACACTGCAACGGCACAAGTACCGAATGCGCAGCGGCCATCGCGTTCATTGTCAGCAAATTGAACGACGGAGGGCAGTCGAGCAGGACATAGCTGTAGGCCTTTGCATCATCGAGATTGAGCGCCTTGCGCAACCGAAAAACCCTGTCCGCCTGCTGCGAGATTTCCATCTCGAAACCCAGGAGGTCCATAGTGGAGGGAATAATGGAAAGGTTAGGCACAGCCGTTTCAAGAACCGCCTGAGAAACCGAATGGGTTCCTACCAAGATATCATAGGACGACAAAACACGATCGCGTCGATCGATGCCGAGACCCGTGCTTGCATTGCCCTGAGGATCAAGATCAACGATCAGAACACGCTCGCCGATCGCCGCAAGCGCGGTTGCCAGATTAATGGCAGTCGTCGTCTTCCCAACGCCGCCTTTTTGATTGGCAATGGTGATGATGCGGTTCTTTGCGATGTTCATCTGGCACCCGAGTTCTTAGGCCCTGCGCTCAAGCGAAGAGATTTCCAGGATGACTGAATCTGCCTCGACGACGCTCTCGTGTATTATCAGATCAAACGCCCATCGACCACGCGCTTTCTCGATCTCGGCCCGATAATCCCTACCTTTGTGGAAGAGCATCTTCATCGCGGAGTTCTGTAGGCCCCAGGGTTCGCTGAAGCTAAAAAGCTGATCAAGGTCTGCAAGGGCGCGGGCGGAAATAACGTCTGGTGCCTTCAGGGTGTTCTGCGCATCTTCAATGCGAAGCGGGTGGACTGACCCCCGGCCCCCGGTCTCGATCAGGGCCATGCGCAGAAAGCTACATTTCTTATGGTTGCTCTCCACCATATGGACCCAACCTTCACCTTGCTCTGCGAGTGTGATCGCAGTGACGATGCCTGGAAATCCGCCGCCGCTGCCCAAGTCAATCCAGTTTGCCGGAGCCGCAACTATATTTCGGAGTTGCAACGAGTCTGCAATATGACGCGTCCAGAGCTGTTCAGTCGTTGAGGGCGCCACTAGATTGATTTTCGACGCCCATTTCAGGAATAATGCAGCAAATTTCTCGAGTCGGTTCTGCGTTTCACGTGAAACATTAGCTATTCGGTCTTGTTTATTCACGACGCCAACCGATCCACGGATTTCCGCAACAGCGTGATCAACAGTGCGACTGCCGCAGGGGTCATCCCCTCAATCCGAGCCGCTTGAGCAATATTGTTTGGCCGTTGGCGGGTGAGCTTCAGTTTCAGCTCATTGGACAGTCCCGAGATAGAGTCAAAATCGAAGTCGGCGGGAATAATCCGAGCCTCTTCTGACGTCACGCGCGCAATGTCCGTGGCCTGACGTTCCAGATAAACTGCATAAAGGGCATCAATCCGCACGGCTTCCGCGATGGGTGCTTCCACGGCCACGAGCGCTGGCCATAGCCGGCAAATATCATCCCACGATCTATCTGGATAAGAAAGAACCTCCGCCGCCGTCCGCCGCCGTCCATCTTGATTCACGGAGATACCTGCTGCTTCCATCTCTTTGGGAGACGCAGTCAGATTTTCCAGCTGCAGGGACAATGTCGTGCGTTTCTGAGAATAGGATAAGAAACGCGCTGCACGTGCCGCGCCAACGCAGCCGATCTTCATCCCTTTCGGGGTCAAACGCATATCGGCGTTGTCCGCCCGCAGCGACAAACGGTATTCCGCCCGAGAGGTGAACATGCGATAGGGCTCCGTTACACCGCGGGTGGTCAGATCATCAATCATGACCCCAATATAAGAATCGGTCCGGCTAAAGTGGACAGGCTCTCGCGCAGACGCGAAGAGCGCTGCGTTGATTCCTGCAACCAGACCTTGAGCGCCCGCTTCTTCGTAGCCGGTAGTGCCATTGATTTGACCAGCCAGATACAGGCCCTTCGCGGACTTTACAGCCAAAGACAAATCAAGTTGCGTCGGATCGACAAAATCATACTCTATGGCGTAGCCAAACTGGCGGATCTGAACCTGCTCCAATCCTGGTATGGAGCGGATCATTGCCTCCTGAACATCTTCTGGTAGAGACGTCGAGATCCCATTCGGATAGACCGTGTCGTCATCCAGGCCCTCCGGTTCAAGGAAAACCTGGTGACCCTCGCGATCACCAAAACGATTGATCTTGTCCTCGATCGAGGGGCAATATCGGGGGCCAATGCCTTCTATCTGGCCAGAATACATCGCGGAGCGGTGGATATTTTCTCTTATGATGCGGTGAGTCTCTGCCGTGGTTCGCGTAATCCCGCAGCTGATCTGTCTCGTCTCGATGCGATCAGTCATGAAGGAGAAGGGCCTGGGAACCTCATCCGCCTCCTGCATCTCAAGCCGATCCCAAGCAATCGTTCGGCCATCAAGGCGGGCTGGCGTCCCGGTCTTCAGCCGTCCCAGCTTCAGGCCAAGAGCTGCAAGATCGTCGCTGAGACCGAGGCTCGGCGCTTCTCCGGCGCGACCTGCAGGTGTCCTGCGATCACCGATATGAATCAATCCTTTGAGGAAAGTCCCTGTGGTGAGGACGACAGCATTTGCAAGAACCAATTCGCCGGACTCAAGAACCACGCCGTTTATTTCGCTTCCGACTCGGTTCAGCGCAACAACACCCCCTTCAGCAATGGAAAGATGTGGGTATTCCGTGAGAATGTCCTGGACCGCAGCTTTGTAGAGGCCTCGATCAGCCTGCGTGCGCGGGCCCCAGACAGCCGGACCCTTCTTTCGGTTCAGCATGCGAAACTGAATACCACCGCGATCTGCCGCTCTGGCCATCACACCGTCAAGGGCATCAATCTCGCGCACCAGATGGCCCTTGCCCAGACCGCCTATTGCCGGATTACAAGACATCGTCCCAATGGTATCGCGCCTGTGTGTCACCAGCAGGGTTGATGCGCCCATGCGAGCAGCAGCTGCCGCAGCCTCTGTGCCAGCATGTCCCCCGCCAACGACTATGACGTCATAATGCGTTGCCATGTAATTAGTCCTTGGCCATGTTTCACGTGAATCACTTACCGACGCAGAACTCGGAGAAGATTTTCCCCAGAAGTGTTTCGGTATCGATTCGTCCCGTCAACCTCGCGAGATCGTCGGAGGCGAGGCGCAGATCCTCCGCGCGCAGTTCTAAGGGTTTGTCCCGCCTAGAAAGCGCTTCCCGGAGATGAGTAGCCGCAGATACAATATTTTGAACCTGCCGTAAACGGCTCGGCACTGCCAGACTTGCGGTCGCCGTCCGCCGCTCAATCTCCTGAACAATGAGCCTGCGGAGATCTCGAAGCCCTTCTCCGGTAACCGAAGACAGACTCGTCACGACGCCGTCGACCGTGGGAGATTCTCCATTCAGCCGGTCAAGCTTCGTTCCGACGCGCCATACTGCGGGGCTTTCGACGCATTCAGAGGCTCGGCCTTCGCCGAGATCAACAAGATGCAAGACCAGATCTGCCTCCGCGATCACCCTCTCAGCTCGCTTGATGCCCTCCCGTTCGACAATCTCATCCGTCTCCCTAAGTCCCGCTGTGTCAAAGAGTTCAACTTTATATCCGTCGAGATCGAGCTCACAGCGGATGATATCACGCGTGGTCCCTGCAATGTCGGTTACGATTGCAACATCTCTCTGAACAAGGGCATTCAGCAGACTCGATTTTCCGGCATTAGGCGCCCCCGCTAGAGCAATTTTGAAGCCATCCCTGATGATCTCGCCGGACTTCTGACTCTGAACGGTCTGGTCCATTTCCTTAATCAGTTGCTCAATTTCAGACCAAATGCGGCCGGAAACGGAGCCGGGGATATCACCCTCGTCACTGAAGTCGAGTTCGGCTTCGATCATGGCTCGGGCAAAGATGAGCTTCTCCCGCCAGCCCTCATAGACACGCGAGAAATGGCCACTGGCCTGTTCCACTGCAAGGCGGCGCTGCATTTCAGTTTCTGCGACAAGAAGGTCAGACAGTCCCTCTACTTCGACGAGGTCAAGCTTTCCGTTCTGGAATGCCCTACGCGAAAACTCTCCCGCTTCCGCCATTCGCATTCCGTCGAATCCGGCTAAGGAGTCGAGAACGGCTGCCACGACGGCGCGACTTCCATGAAGATGGAACTCGACGCAATCTTCGCCAGTGAAGGAATTCGGGCCGGGAAATATCAGCACTAGGCCCTGATCAAGAAAACCGCCCTCAGGAAGGGAGAGCGTTCTCAGGCCGGCTCTGCGCGGCAGCGGCAATTCTCCGTCGCAGAGGATTGAAGAGACCTCGAAGGCCCGTGGCCCGCTGATCCGCAAAACGGCAACGCCGGAAGGTACTGCGCCCGACGAAAGAGCAAAAATGGTATCTGACAAAGCCGCCAACCGTTTGCTCCTCGCCGATCAGAATACGGCCGCCATGGTGGCCGCCTCTGCTTCAGGTATTCATCGAATCGAAGAAGTCGCCGTTGTTCTTCGTCTGCTTGAGCTTGTCGATGAGGAATTCGATCGCATCTGTCGTTCCCATCGGCGCAAGGATACGACGCAGAACAAAAATCTTCTGCAGATCCTGGCGCGGAACAAGCAGGTCTTCCTTGCGGGTCCCGGACTTCAGAATGTCCATTGACGGGAAAATACGCTTGTCGGCGACCTTGCGGTCGAGCACAATTTCCGAGTTACCGGTGCCTTTGAACTCTTCGAAGATCACTTCGTCCATTCGGCTGCCGGTATCGATCAGCGCGGTGGCAATGATGGTCAGCGATCCACCTTCTTCGATGTTACGTGCAGCACCAAAGAAGCGCTTCGGGCGCTGCAGCGCGTTCGCGTCGACACCACCTGTCAGAACCTTGCCGGAGGAGGGGACCACCGTATTGTAAGCGCGGCCGAGACGCGTGATCGAATCGAGCAGGATCACGACGTCGCGCCCATGCTCGACCAAACGCTTCGCTTTCTCGATCACCATTTCGGCTACCTGAACGTGGCGAACTGCAGGCTCGTCGAAGGTCGAGGAGACTACCTCACCCTTGACCGAGCGTTGCATGTCCGTGACTTCTTCCGGACGCTCGTCGATCAGCAATACGATCAGATAGCATTCCGGATGATTCGCTGTGATGGAATGAGCAATATTCTGCAGCAGCACCGTCTTACCGGTGCGCGGCGGCGCAACGATCAGGCCGCGCTGGCCTTTGCCAAGCGGTGCGACGAGATCGATCACACGCGCCGACAGATCCTTCGAAGTCGGGATGTCCAGCTCCATCTTGAACCGCTCATTCGGATAGAGGGGGGTCAAGTTATCGAAGTGGACCTTATGACGAATCTTTTCCGGATCCTCGAAATTGATCGTGTTGACCTTGAGGAGGGCGAAGTAGCGTTCGCCTTCTTTCGGTCCACGGATCGGGCCCTCAACCGTGTCACCCGTCTTCAACGAGAAGCGGCGGATCTGCGAGGGTGAGATGTAGATATCATCGGGACCGGGCAGATAATTGGCGTTGGCCGACCGCAAGAACCCGAAGCCATCCTGCAGGACCTCCACGACCCCTTCACCGATAATCTCGACATCCTGGCTCGCCAGCATCTTGAGAATGGCGAACATGAGCTCCTGCTTGCGCATCGTGCTCGCGTTTTCAACTTCAAGGGATTCAGCAAAGGTCAGCAGATCCGTCGGAGATTTGCTCTTGAGTTCTTGTAGCTTCATTTCAGCCATGAAGAGGACCACGTCATTCTAGATTTTTCTGGGGAGCGGCGAGCTGGTGGAATTCGGTACGATGCGAGGGCCGCAAATGACTGAATGTTACGCAAGCCAAAAAGAGGAGTGGCGCGAAAATAGCGATTCACGCTTTTAACCGCAAGCGAAAAGCCGACTGCAATTAAAATAAAGCGGAGCCGGTTATCGATCAGAAGGGTTTGACGACAACCAGGATCACGATTGCGATCATCAACAAAGTCGGCACTTCGTTCATCATCCGCCAGAAGCGCGGCGTCTTGACGTAACGACCCTCGCCGAACAAGCGAGCGGACCTGGCAAAATAACCATGCACACCTGAGAGCGCGGTGACGGCCACAAGTTTCATGTGCAGCCAGCCACCCTGAAAGCCGAAGACTGACCAGGCGAGATAGAGCCCCAGAACCCACGACACCACCATGGCGGGGTTCATGATTACCGAGACCAGCCGGCGTTCCATCACGGCGAAAGTTCGGGCTTGATCTGACCCCGACTCACAATCACTGTGATAGATGAAAAGTCGCGGCAGATAAAGGATCCCCGCCATCCAGGAAATGATCGCAATCACATGGAGCGCTTTGATCCAAGGATAAGCAGTATCCGGACCGGCGACCACAACCGCGATCCCGATCAACCCAAAGAAGCCGAGCGCGACCGCCGCCCGTTTGGCAGCAACCCGCCCGGGCTGCACATCCGTTTGCTTTTCAGGCGTTTCAACCAAAGCTTCGCACCTGGTTGACGAGGTCGGTGACATGCGCGGGATTGGCTTGAGGTGTGATGCCATGACCAAGATTGAAGATAAGGGGGCCCTGACCCAGTGCTTGCAGCACTGCATCGATCCCCTCCCGCAAAGCATTTCCACCCGCCACAACCCTCATTGGGTCGAGGTTGCCTTGAACCGGCCCTTCCTTCTGGAGTTCAACCGCGAAGGTCAAAGGCACCGACCAATCGAGACCAATCGCGTCCGCACCAGTCGCCTGACGATAATTCCTGAGAAGAATGCCTGCGCCCTTGGCAAAGGCGATGATTTTGGCCGAGGGACGTCTCGCTTTCACGGACTGGATCATCCGACGAACTGGTCTAACGGCGTATTTCTCGAATTCGGCTTCTCCGAGCACACCCGCCCAGGAATCGAAAATCTGGACTGCATCCGCACCTGCATCGATCTGGGCCACCAGATAGTCTGCCGAAACGTCTGCGAGAAAATCAAGGAGGTGGGCAAAGGGTTCAGGATGTTGATAGGCGAACAGACGGGCAGGGGCCTGATCCGGTGTCCCATGCCCGGCAATCATATAGGTCGCAACCGTCCACGGCGCTCCGCAGAAGCCGAGCAGGGTTGTTTCCGTCGGCAGATCACGCCGCAACCGGCGTACTGTCTCAATGACAGGCTTCAGATGATCAGCGACGTGATCGGCCTTCAAATGCTCGATCCCATCTTCGTCTATCGGGTCCATCTGAGGCCCGTGCCCTTCGCTGAAACGGACATTCCTCTGCAAGGCATCGGGTATCACGAGAATGTCCGAGAACAAGATGGCCGCATCGAAGCCATATCGGCGAATGGGCTGTAGCGTCACCTCTGCCGCCAGTTCCGGATTATAACAGAGATCGAGAAAACTTCCGGCCTGCTGACGCGTTTCCCGATATTCCGGAAGGTAACGTCCTGCCTGTCTCATAAGCCAGATTGGTGGTGGCGTGACCGTTTTCCCGTCAAGCACGTCGAGGACTTTGCGGTTCTGGCTGCTCAAGGCTCATGCCCCTTCAATAAAGAAAAGAGATATTGAATCTTCTTCTATTTCTAAGAGTCGGTGACTATCAAGGATTAAAGGAAGACCACAGGAATCTCCCTTGATCGCAAGCGGCCCCCTTTCGCCCTGGAATGATTGAAGCCCGGTTGTGAACTCTGGGGAAAAGTTGAAATTAACCGGTGATTCCAGAAGCTTCACGAAGAGCAGATCGGGAACTGTTGCGTTCATTGTCTGGGGACCGAATTTGACAACACCCTCCTGTCACCACAATCCACAGACCGCGGCCATCGTATCCCAAGCCAAATCGCTTTGTGGATAAATCGCCCTTTTTCCCCCTGTCCTTTCTCGCCTGGGCTCGCTACCTCTGTTTATCCCGAACTATCAACAGCCCCAGGAGAAGATCGTGGAGAACCGGAAAAACTTCTTCCATCTCCATCTCATTTCTGACTCCACGGGTGAGACTCTGATCTCCGCAGGCAGAGCCGCCGCGGCGCAATTCCGCGGCTCGAATGCCATTGAGCATGTCTATCCTCTCATCCGCAGCCGTAAGCAGGTGAAGGCGCTGATTGAAGCCATCGATCGTGAACCCGGCATTGTGCTCTACACAATCGTCGATCATCAGTTGGCCGCACTGGTCGAAGCCGGTTGCCATGAACTTGGACTGCCCTGCGTCAACGTCCTCGCGCCCATCATCGAAAAGTTTCAATCCTATCTCGGCGCTCCCTCGCGTGGCAGGGTTGGTGCACAGCATGTGCTCAACGCTGATTATTTTGCCAGGATCGAGGCCCTCAACTTCACCATGGATCATGACGACGGCCAGGCGCAGGAAGATTACAATGAAGCGGATGTCGTGATCATCGGCATCAGCCGGACGTCAAAAACTCCGACGTCGATCTATCTCGCCAACAGAGGAATAAAGACCGCAAATCTTCCCGTCGTGCCAGGGGTCCCCCTGCCAGAGAGTCTGCTGACCGCAACGAGGCCACTCGTGGTTGGCCTCATCGCCACGTCAGACCGCATTTCCCAAGTGCGTGAAAACAGGATCCTCGGGAATACCCCAGGTTACGATCGAAGCGATTATGTGGATCGCGCGTCAATCACGGAAGAACTGAAGTATGCAAGGGCGCTGTGCGCGCGAAACAACTGGCCGGTCATTGATGTCACACGCCGCTCAATCGAGGAGACGGCTGCGGCCATCGTTGCCCTCCGTCCGAAGCTGCGCTAATCGCCATACAACAAGGCAACCGGAGGTGAGAAGATATGGCGACTCCTTTGATATTGGCCTCGGCCAGCAGCGCGCGCCGAAGCCTCTTGGACAATGCGGGGTTGGACTATATCGCAGAAGCAGCGCAGGTGGACGAGAGGCAGGTCGAGCAGGAGGTGCCGGAGGCGGAGCGAACGCCGTCGTCTATCGCAATACATCTTGCCATAGCCAAGGCAAAGGCCGTATCGATGCGGAATCCGCTGTCGATCGTTATCGGTTGCGATCAGACCATGTCGCTCGGTTTTGAGCTCTTCCACAAGGCGCCTGATCTTTCGTCGGCAAAACAGACATTGCAGGCTCTCCGCGGCAAGACGCATCACCTGAACAGTGCAGTCTGCCTCGTGCGCAATAACGAAGTTTTGTGGAACCACCTTTCCGTTGCGACCATGCGGATGCGCCTTTTCTCGGATGCGTTTTTGGATGCCTACCTGGAACGAAACGGCAGCAGGTTGTTGGGGAGCGTCGGCTGCTATCAGCTGGAAGGCGAGGGCATCCAGCTGTTCGAGGCGATAGAGGGTGATTATTTCACAATCCTTGGACTTCCGCTGCTCCCGCTCTTGGAAGAGCTGCGTAAACTTGGGGTTAACCATGCGTGATTCACGTGAAACAATCACCCCCCGCGCTTTCGTTGCCGGCTATCCGATCAAGCACTCCCGCTCTCCTATCATACATGGGTACTGGCTCAAGCAGCTCGCGATCCAAGGATCCTATGAAAAAGTTGCCGTCACTCCGGAGGACTTCCCGGCATTCATCCTCAACCTGAAAAACGGGGATGCAGAGTATGTCGGTGGCAATATCACGATACCACATAAGGAAGCAGCTTCGCGGCTCGCAGATCAGGTTGATCCTTTGGCTGAGGAACTTGGGGCTGCCAATACGCTTTGGTTGGCGGAAGGGCAGCTCCTGGCAACCAACACCGACGGCATTGGGTTTGCGAGCAACCTGGATGCAGGCTGTCCCGGATGGGACAAGGCAGAAGTGGCCGTTGTCTTAGGCGCTGGTGGCGCAAGTCGGGCTATCCTGCAATCACTGCGGGATCGGGGCTTGGGAACGATTCACGTGGTCAACCGGACAGTGGCACGCGCGCAGGAACTGGTTGATCGCTTCGGCCCCCGCTTGCAGGCCCACCCGATGGCCGCTTTGCCGGAGTTGCTGCAGGACGCCACTTTGTTCGTCAACACGACTTCGCTCGGAATGGACGGAAGCGAAGCACCGGACCTCCCGTTCGAGAGCATGCGCACAGGGTCACTCGTCACGGATATCGTATACGTTCCTCTCAAGACGCCATTTCTCTTGCAGGCGGAAGCGGCCGGTTTGTCGACAGTAGACGGCCTCGGCATGTTGCTGCATCAGGCCGTTCTAGGTTTTGAAAAATGGTTCGGCGAAAGGCCTGAGGTCACAGAGCAGCTCCGCCGCTTGGTCCTCGCGGATATCGAGGCAAGCTCATGATTGTCATTGGATTGACGGGCTCTATTGGAATGGGGAAGACCACGACAGCCGGACTGTTCGCCGCTGAAGGAATAGCCGTGCATGACGCTGATGCCGCAGTTCACGATCTTTACAGAGGCGAGGCAGTTGCCCCGATCGGATCCGTCTTCCCGGAGGTTGTGAAAGAGGGACAAGTCGATCGCCGTCTTCTTGCCGAGAATCTGGCAAAGAATCCGGCTAACTTCGAACGGTTGGAGAAGATAGTCCATCCGCTAGTGCGACAGCGCGAGCAAAAGTTCTTGGAGCAGCAAAGGCAATCAGGCGCTGACTTCGCAGTTCTCGACATCCCGCTGCTCTTCGAGACGGGGGCGGATAAGCGGGTCGATCAAAAGGTGGTTGCGAGTTGTGACGAAGCGATACAGCGCCGGCGTGTGCTGGCGCGGCCAGGCATGACAGAGGAAAAGCTCGATCTCATTCTCTCTAGACAAGTGCCGGATGGGGAAAAGCGGGCGCGCGCGGATTTCGTCGTGGACACTGGCGTCAGTATCGAAGATGCCAGACGACAGGTGCAGGACATTCTTGCGACACTGCGCGGACGCAACTCTCGATCAGGAAAGACGGACAATGCGTGAGATCGTCTTCGACACGGAAACCACTGGTCTCGAAAACAAGGCTGATCGCGTCATTGAAATCGGCGGTGTGGAACTGCTCAATCATTTCCCGACGGGCCGTACCTTTCACGTCTACATCAATCCCGGTGATCGCAAGGTGCACCCGGATGCCCTGGCCGTCCATGGCATCACCGATGCCTTCCTCAAGGATAAGCCAAGCTTCGCAGAGATCGTCCCGCAACTGCTGGAATTCTTTGATGGCGCGAAGTGGGTGGCTCATAATGCCACCTTCGACATGGGCTTCATCAACGCCGAATTCGATCGCCTTGGCTTGCCACCTGTCACGCCGGACCTCGTAATCGATACGCTTTCGCTGGCGCGTCGCAAACATCCGATGGGACCGAACTCTCTCGATGCGCTCTGCCGACGTTATGGCATCGACAATTCGCATCGGACCAAGCATGGAGCGCTGCTCGACTCCGAACTGCTAGCCGAGGTCTATATCGAGATGTTGGGTGGTCGCCAGGCGGCACTCGGTCTCACCTCGGTAGACCCCAGACGCAACCAGGTGGTCGAGGTCACGGAAGTCATAGAGATCTCCTACGAGAGGCCCCGGCCTATGGCTGCACGCCTGTCGCCTAAAGAGATCGAAGGCCATGCCCAGCTGGTGGCCAGCCTTGGATCAAAGGCGATCTGGTCGAAATACACCAATTGAAAAAGGCCCCGGTGAGGGGCCTTCTTTTTGTCAGGGGATGTTCGGCTATTAATTTGGAGCCGACTGCGACTGGGCCCGCGACTGCTCTTCGGCAACGCGCTGGGCAAACATCTGGGCGAAATCGATCGGGTCGATCATCAGCGGCGGGAAACCGCCGTTGCGCGTAGCGTCCGCAACGATCTGACGTGCAAACGGGAAGAGAAGGCGCGGGCACTCTATGAAGAGAACCGGAAGCATGTGCTCCTGCGGGAAGCCGGTGATCCGGAAGACACCGCCATAAACCAGTTCGGTTACGAAGACGACCTTATCACCGTCCTTGGCTTCCGCGTTCAGCGACAGTACGACGTCGAAATCGGTATCAGACAGCGGATTGGCGTTGACATTCACATTGATATTGATCGCCGGAGCCTTGTCACGCGCCTGAAGCGAGCGTGGCGCACCGGGATTCTCGAACGAAAAGTCTTTGATATACTGGGCAAGAATGTTGAGGGAAGGAGACTGCGTTCCCTGAGTGTTGTCAGCCATAGGCCATGTCCTTGAATTGAATTGCTATGGCCATCTAACATTTGAGCCCAGAGCTTACAACCCTCGCAGGCTGCCGCAAACCCCTCAGTCGCCTCCGATCCGCGGCCCATTCCAGGGGGAATTCCTGCGAGGCTCGCGGGTGAATTCGCCGTCGTCGAGATCGACCACGGTCTCTGTGCCAAAACCGTTCCTGTATCCCCGACCTCCTGCCTGACGGAACTGGCCCTTTATAATGATCCGCGGCTTCAGCATCTGCCACAGGAGATCGCGCAGTTTTGGAATAAAGAGCAGCAGCCCGATGATGTCTCCGGCAAAGCCCGGTACGATCAGCAGGAAGGCGGCAACCACGAGCAAGGCGCCATGCACCATCTCACGACTGGGATCGATCCCACGCTGCGTCTCCTCTTGAAGCCGCCTCAGTATACCTCCGCCTTGCTGCTTTAAGAGGAAGAGGCCGAGGACGGCGGACGAGACGACGAGCGCGAGAGTCCAAAGGACCCCGATCGCCTGTCCGACGAGGATAAGGCTGGCGATTTCCAGAAACGGTGCAATAAGAAAAAGCACCAGCGGAAGGCGCATTTCGATCTCCATACGCCTTCGTGATCCGGATTTCGCAGAAGTCGGCGCCTACTCGCTGCAAAGAATGCATCACGCCATTTGAATGATGCGGCGCGCAAGACTATATGGGAGATGGAAAAAGCGAATTCAATCAAGCCTGGCGGTATCCATGGGATCTAGCGATTTTGTCACTTTGTTCTTCCTGGTCGCCGCGGTGCTGATCTTTTTTCAGCTGCGCAGTGTGCTTGGCCGCCGCACGGGCAACGAAAAGTCGCCCTTCGAAACCCTGGCGCAGCGGGAAGCTACGAAGGCACCGGGCAGCGACGACGGTAAGGTTGTGACACTGCAGCGCCGGGACGAAGCGAATGGCGAAGACCGCTTCTCGATTATCGACGCCTATGCCCCCGTCGGGACCCCGCTCAATGAACAGCTTCGCGAACTCCTTCGTCACGATGCAGCATTTACGCCGAAGGAGTTCCTGAACGGTGCCAAGGTTGCTTATGAGATGATCGTGCTTGCTTACGCCGAGGGCGACCGCAAGACGTTGAAGGGTCTCTTGTCGCGAGAGGTCTTCGAAGGTTTCGAGAGCGCCATTGCAGATCGCGAGAGCCGCGGCGAAACCATGAAGTCGACCTTCGTCGGAATTGAGAAGGCTGAAATCACGCACGCCTCGGCTAAGGACAACGAGGAGCAGGTGACTGTCCGAATCCTCAGCCAGCTGATTACCGCGACCTATGACAAGAGCGGCGCGCTGATTGATGGCGATGCCGAGGCGGTTGCCGACGTCAATGACGTTTGGACATTCGCTCGCGATGTTCGCTCGCGCGATCCAAACTGGAAACTGATTGCGACCGAAGCCGAACAATGAACGAGGCATCTAGGAGATACCGACTGAAGCCCGTCGGATTCGACGAGCTTCCAGGCTGGCAACAGGACGATCCTTCGAGCCTGTGGCCTGCCATGGCGGATTGCCTAAAACATCTTCAAAATGCGAAGCCTTATCGAAGCGGCTCGCTCGGCCTTTCGGCGCCCGATTTGCTGCCACTGCTGGAAGCCGCTGCCGGCGCGGTTCCTCAGGATGCATCTGAGGCTCGCCATTTTTTCGAAGCTCAGTGTCAGGTGTTGCAGATCATCCCTGAGCACGGGTCCGGTCTGGTCACAGCCTTCTACGAGCCGGAAGTCGAAGTCAGCGCGCGGCCGGATGATGTATACAAATATCCCTTCTATGCCCGCCCTCATGATCTGGTTGACTTAACCGAAGACAACCGTCCCTCTGGAATGGACCCGAACTATGCTTTCGCTCTTGCAGATGCGGATGGGCTGAAGCCTTATCCTGATCGTCAGGCGATAGACCTAGGTTACCTCGATAGTCGCGGCCTTGAGATTGCCTGGGCGAAGTCCAAAGTTGATGTCTTCTTCACCCATGTCCAAGGGGCAGCTCGGTTAAAATATCCGGACGGGCACATCGCTCGGATCACCTATGCGGCCAAAGCCGGACATCCTTTTTCCGGCATTGGTCGACATCTGATTGAGTTGGGCGAAATCCGCGAGCAGGATATCTCCATGCAGTCGATCCGCGCCTGGTTGAGCAGCAATCCAAAGCGGGTCGATGAAATCCTCTGGCATAATCGATCCTACATTTTCTTCCGCGAGGCAGAAGTTACCGACCTGACCCGTGGTCCCATCGCCGCAGCCAAGGTCCCTCTGATCGCAGGGCGCTCGCTCGCCGTTGATCGCACCATTCACACCTTCGGCTTTCCCTTCTTTGTCCGCGCCCCAGGCCTCACCCGGCTCGACGGCGGCCGAGACTTCAGCCGCCTGATGCTCGCCCTTGATACCGGTTCGGCGATCGTCGGTCCTGCGCGGGGCGACATCTTCACCGGCTCCGGCCCGGAAGCTGGCGATAGGGCAGGAGCGGTGCGTAACGCCGCAGATTTCTACATGCTCGTTCCAAAACAGGCAGCGGAGAGGTTTGTCTGAGTGTCGGGCGGGACCAAGCTCAATCCGGAAGATCGAATTTTGTGGGCCAAGGTGGCCCGCTCCACGCGACCGCTGCCGGGCCGCATGGAAGAACTTGTTACGTTCGAGCAGGAGTTCGAACCCTTACCCGAGGAAGAACCCGCCCCACTCAACCGTGCTTCGCTTAGCCAGAATGAAGATCCGCAGTCGTCGACCACCAATCGTAATGCGCCGGTTCGTCATCACCATCCGCTCGAGCGACCGGTCAAGCGGAAACTGTCCCGGGGCCATCTGGCGCTTGAGGCGCGCATCGACCTGCATGGGCTGATCCAGAGCGAAGCGCACGGAATGCTCCTGGACTTCCTCATCCGTGCCCATGAACGGGGCCTGCGCCACGTCCTCGTGATCACGGGCAAAGGCAGTTCGCTTGGCAGCGACGGGGCGCTGAAGCGTGCCGTTCCCCTTTGGTTTTCGCTACCCGAATTCCGCTTCCTGATCTCCTCCTATGAGCCGGCTGCCCGCCAGCATGGTGGAGAGGGTGCCATGTACGTGCGCCTCTCGCGCCAAGGGCAGGGCCGGCGATGACGCCGTTCGGCCATGCGGTCAGAGACTTGCGCAAACGCAAGGGCGTCTCGCAGAAGGAGATGGCGGTTGCGATCGGCGTGTCCCCGGCCTATCTCTCGGCCCTGGAGCACGGCAAACGTGGTGTGCCGAATTTCGACTTTCTGCAAAGGGTTGCGGGCTACTTCAACATTATCTGGGATGAGGCCGAAGAGCTCTTCTCCGTCGCCGCAGTTTCCCACCCCCGCGTCGTCGTAGATACCTCTGGCATGCCGCCGGAATACACGGCCTTCGCCAACGACCTGGCTCGGGTGATTCGCCACCTGCCGCCGGACGTGCTAAGAAATTTGCAGGATATTGTTGATGGCGCCAAAAAACGGCCGTGAACGCGTCTGATTCCCCGCGCTATCCACGGGAAACAACGCTCTCGCCTTTGGAACTCCTGCCAAAACCCCTATAGTCGACGCGCTTGAAGCCGCTGATTCGAATCAGCGGAACCTTTGAGAAATGACTGGAAAGATTGCTGAATGACCGACTTGCCGATCGAGGAAAATGGCGGACAGGCCGAATATGGCGCCGATTCCATCAAGGTGCTGAAGGGGCTCGACGCCGTTCGAAAGCGGCCGGGCATGTATATCGGCGACACGGATGACGGCTCCGGCCTCCATCACATGGTCTATGAGGTTGTTGACAACGCCATCGACGAAGCGCTGGCCGGCCATGCAGATATCGTCACGGTGACCCTGAACGCGGACGGATCCGTCACGGTCACCGACAACGGACGCGGCATTCCGACCGACATTCACACCGGTGAAGGCGTGTCTGCAGCCGAAGTCATCATGACCCAACTTCATGCAGGCGGGAAATTCGACCAGAATTCCTACAAGGTCTCTGGCGGTCTGCACGGCGTCGGTGTCTCCGTTGTTAACGCGCTTTCGGTCAAGCTTAACCTCAAGATCCGGCGCAACAACAAGCTGCACGAAATCAGCTTCACCCATGGCGTGGCAGATGGTCCGTTGAAGGTGATCGGCGACTATGAAGGCCGCTCGGGGACCGAGGTCACCTTCCTCCCGAGCAGCGAAACCTTTACCAAGACCGAATTCGATTACGCGACGCTTGAGCACCGCCTGCGCGAGCTTGCCTTTCTGAACTCGGGCGTGCGCATTCTCCTGACCGACAAGCGCAAGTCGGACATCCGCCAGGAAGAGATGCTCTATGACGGCGGCCTGGAAGCCTTTGTCCATTACCTCGATCGCTCGAAGAAGCCCCTCGTCGACAAGCCCGTTGCCATCAAGGGTGAAAAGGATGGCATCACCGTAGAAGTCGCGATGTGGTGGAACGACAGCTACCACGAGAACGTGCTCTGCTTCACCAACAACATCCCGCAACGCGATGGCGGCACGCACATGGCCGGTTTCCGTGGCGCCCTCACGCGTCAGGTCACCTCCTATGCCGATTCCTCCGGTATCACCAAGAAGGAAAAAGTTTCCCTGCAAGGGGAAGACTGCCGTGAAGGCCTGACGGCCGTGCTCTCGGTCAAGGTTCCCGATCCGAAGTTTTCATCGCAGACCAAGGACAAGCTGGTTTCCTCCGAAGTACGTCCGGTGGTCGAAAACCTCGTGAATGAGGCGCTCAGCACCTGGTTCGAAGAACACCCCACAGAAGCGAAGATCCTCGTCGGCAAGGTCGTGGAAGCCGCAGTTGCTCGTGAAGCCGCCCGCAAGGCGCGCGAACTGACCCGCCGCAAGGGTGCACTCGACATTGCTTCACTGCCCGGCAAGCTCGCAGATTGCTCGGAACGTGATCCGGCGAAGTCCGAACTGTTCCTCGTAGAGGGTGACTCCGCAGGTGGCTCGGCCAAGCAGGGCCGGTCTCGTGAGAGCCAGGCGATCCTTCCGCTGCGCGGTAAGATCTTGAACGTCGAGCGCGCGCGCTTCGACAAGATGCTGTCGAGCCAAGAAATCGGCACGCTGATCACGGCCCTTGGCACGTCAATCGGCAAGGACGAGTTCAACGCCGACAAGCTGCGTTACCACAAGATCATCATCATGACGGATGCCGACGTCGACGGCGCCCATATTCGAACGCTGTTGTTGACCTTCTTCTTCCGCCAGATGCCGGCGCTGATCGAGCGCGGCCACCTCTATATCGCCCAGCCGCCGCTCTATAAGGTGTCGCGCGGCAAGTCGGTGCAGTATCTGAAGGACGAAAAGGCGCTGGAAGATTACCTGATCACTATGGGCCTGGAAGAAGCGACGTTGACGCTTTCCAATGGTGAGGTGAGGGCAGGGCAGGACCTGAGAGATGTGATCCAGGATGCGCTTCGGATCCGCTCTCTGATTGATGGCCTACATTCACGCTACAATCGCAATGTCATCGAACAGGCGGCAATCGCCGGTGCCCTGAATCCCGAACTGACGGGCAACCGTCAGCAGGCGGAAGCCACTGCAGCGGAAGTGGCGCGTCGCCTCGACATGATTGCCGAAGAAACCGAACGCGGCTGGCAGGGCTTCGTCACCGACGAGGGCGGATTGCGTTTTGAACGCATGGTCCGTGGCGTCAAGGAAGTGGCTGCCGTCGATGTGGCCCTGATCGGATCAGCTGATGCCCGCCACATGGATCAGATGTCGACGCGTCTTCGCGAGGTATATGCCGCGCCCCCGGTGCTGATGCGCAAGGATGGACGCACGGAAATGTCGGGTCCGCGCGCCTTGCTGGACTCCATTTTCGCGACCGGACGCAAGGGACTCTCCATGCAGCGCTACAAAGGCTTGGGCGAAATGAACGCCGAGCAGCTTTGGGAAACGACATTGGATCCGAATGTCCGCTCGCTGCTTCAGGTCAAGGTCAACGACGCGACCGATGCCGACGGTCTGTTCTCCCGCCTTATGGGGGACGAGGTCGAGCCCCGGCGCGACTTCATTCAGGAGAACGCGCTGAACGTTGCCAACCTCGATATTTGATCGGAGGAGCAATCAATCGCATCTCGAAAAAGGGCCGCTTCGAATGATCGAAGCGGCCCTTTTTGGCTTGGAACAGAGCCAGGTTGTAAACGTAGTTAACGTGATTCACGTGAAACCCGAGGCTTGAGACCCGAGTGCCTCAAAACCCGCCTTCGAGTGCCACTTCAGCCAGTGGCTTGCGAGTGCTCGGCGTTTCGCGAGCACGAAGCCCTTCCGGCAGGACCGACAGGTCGCCCAGCTTGCCGATCGCAACGGCAGCATTGATGTGGAAACCTTCAGGCACGTTCAACGCGGTCATGGCACGGTCGAAATCCACGCCCGTCATGGCATGGGCAAAGTAACCGAGCTTGACGGCCTGGAGCGAAAGAAGACCCCAGGCAGCCCCGGCATCAAAGCTATGGCTGCGGTAGGACTTCGCTTCAGAACCGTCGGCGGGACGGCTGAGAGTATCAGAAACGACGAAGACCAGCGCGGACGCGTTCCGTGCCCAGCCTTGATTGAACTCGATCAGAAGGCCGAGCAGCTTTTCGAATTCTGGAGTGCCCTTTAGACCATAGACGAAACGCCAGGGCTGATAGTTGAAGGCCGAAGGTGCCCAGTGTCCTGCGTCCAGAATGGTCAGAAGATCGTTTTTCTGCATCGCGCTCCCGTCAAATGCGCGCGGTGACCACCGATCAAGGAACAGCGGGTCGACATTGTACTCGGAGTGACGGTGATTGCTGTCAGTCATAATGGTCCTTTGTGCGTCAGGGGAGGATGACCTGTGGAACAAACAGCAAAATGCCGCACTGCGAAAGCCCTGTCTTTCGAAATTTATTGTCGCTCGCCGCAGACGTTTCACCCGCTGTCTAGCAGGGAACTTTAAGCCTTTTCGGGCATCATAAAGACAGGTTGCACTGCGCAGGTTGCCTGCCAGGCGCAACGAAAGGTGAGGGTTTTTGCACTGCAAAAACTCTGATACTGTATCACTTCTGTGAAGGCCGATGGCCTGTGACGCAAAGGTAAGAGACGCGATGTTCTATCAGCTCTACGAACTCAACCACGCGATGATGGCTCCGTTCCGAGCCAGCGCAGATGCATTCAATCTCGCTTGGAAGAACCCGCTCAATCCCTGGTCTCATACCGTTGTAGGCCGGAGTTTCTCGGCGGGTTTTGAAGTTTTTGAGCGGATGACTCGGCGATATTCGAAGCCCGAGTTTGGGCTTCCGACAACGATTATTGATGGCGACAGCGTTACCGTTGAGGAAGAAGTGGTATGGCGCAAACCCTTCTGCGACCTGATCCATTTCAAGCGCCACCTCCCGATGGGCGCCGATAAAGGCCCTCGCATCCTGATTGTTGCGCCGATGTCCGGGCATTATGCCACGCTGTTGCGCGGAACCGTCGAAGCTTTGTTGCCGAGCGCTGATCTTTACATCACCGACTGGATCGATGCCCGCATGGTGCCAGTGACCGAGGGTGACTTCGATCTGGATGACTACATCGACTATGTGATCGAGATCCTGCATCATCTCGGGCCCGACACCCACATCGTTGCCGTCTGTCAGCCCTCCGTCCCCGTTCTTGCGGCGGTCGCCGTCATGGAAGCCGATGGCGATGTCTGCGCACCATCATCGATGACCTTGATGGGTGGTCCCATCGACACCCGCATAAATCCGACAGCCGTCAATCAGCTGGCCCAGGAAAAGCCGCTCGAATGGTTCCGTGACAACGTCATCATGCAGGTTCCCTGGCCGCAACCGGGTGTCATGCGCAGCGTGTACCCCGGATTCCTGCAGCTCTCAGGCTTCATGTCGATGAACCTTGATCGGCACATGATTGCCCACAAGGACTTCTACATGCACCTCGTCAAGAATGACGGGGAGCCGGCGGAAAAGCATCGCGACTTCTATGACGAATATCTGGCTGTTATGGATCTCACCGCCGAGTTCTATCTCCAAACGGTCGATACCGTTTTCATCAAGCATGCTCTGCCGAAGGGCGAGATGATGCACCGCACGAAGCGGGTCGATACCACCGCAATCAAGAATGTTGCACTTCTTACGGTCGAGGGTGAAAACGACGACATCTCCGGTGTCGGCCAGACTCATGCGGCGCAGACGATCTGCTCCAGCATCCCGGACGACATGCGCATGCACTATGTCCAGCCCGATGTCGGTCATTACGGTGTCTTCAACGGCTCCCGCTTCCGTCGCGAAATCGCGCCGCGCATCGTCCAGTTTGCCAAGACCCATGGGAAGACGGTGAAGCAGACCCCCGTCAAGCGCGCTATCAAGGGCGGCAAAGCAGGCTAAGCGCTTCTTGGAACATCGATTTATGTGAAAGGATTCAGATGGTTCTCCGATTGGGTCCGCGCATTTCTTGAAGCAGACCCTCGCATTTCCCACATCGAAATCATCGGGAGACATCCTGTCTCCCGGAGGAAACGAGGGTACTCGATGATGAACCAGTCAGCACTGCTTCGGCCGGATTGGACTCCGGCAACCGTCGCGTTGATGGTGCTGGGCTTCGTGGTCTTCTGGCCGCTGGGTCTGGCAATGCTTGCCTACATCATGTTTGGCGAGAAGTTTCAGAACTTCAAGCGTGAAGCAAATCGCAAGGCCGACGATGCCTACGCCTGGTGCCGCTCCAACCGTTATGCCGGCCCGGTCAACTCGACGGGCAATGTCGCTTTCGATGATTGGCGCAAGGCCGAACTCGATCGGCTCGATGAAGAACGCCGCAGGCTTGATGAGATGCGTGCCGACTTCGATACCTATGTCCGCGAATTGCGCCGGGCAAAGGACCAGGATGAGTTCGATCGCTTCATGCGCGATCGCCAACAGGTAAAGCCCTCAAGCGATACCACTCCGCCGGCCGGTTATTCCGGCAACTGAGCGGCGAGAACCAGACAAACGATCGAGCCGGCATCCTGGATGCCGGCTTTTTCTGTCCCGTTTTTTACGGCGAATCGGCTAGAACATCCCGATGTTTCCTCTGTTGAAAAAGCTGAAGCCGGCGCGTGAACCGGCCCTGGTGCTGGAACGGGTGGTTCCCGTCGACGGCAGAGCCGTGCCGCTGACCATCCGCCGGAACAGCAGAGCCACCCGCATCACCTTGCGCATAGAGCCCGGCGGTCGTGCGCTCAAGATGACCGTGCCACCAGGGCTGCGGGAACGTGATGTCGATGATTTCCTCGAACGGCACAGTGGCTGGCTGCGCACCCGCCTCGCTAGGCAAAAGGCCGGTGCACGGGTCGAGGATGGCAGCGATATTCTCCTGCGCGGAATCAGCCACCGTGTCGTCCACACGGGCCAGCTTCGAGGGCTGACTCAGTCCATCGACAGCGAGATCGGCCACGTCCTCAGCGTCAGCGGTCTTGAAGATCATCTGCCTCGTCGTGTCGCGGACTTTCTTAAGAAGGAAGCGCGTAAGGACCTCGAGGTGCTTGTGGCACGGTATGCCAGGCGCGTGGATAAGCCGGTGAAGAGTCTCAGTCTCAAGGACACCCGCAGCCGCTGGGGTTCTTGTTCCTGGGACGGCAAACTCAGCTTCTCCTGGCGCATCGTCATGGCGCCACCCATTGTGATCGACTATCTGGCCGCCCACGAAGTGGCGCACTTGCGCGAAATGAATCATGGGCCGGCCTTCTGGAGGCTTTGCGAAGAGCTGTGTCCTCATATGGATCAGGCAAAGTCGTGGTTGAAGCGAAACGGGTCATCGCTGCATGCAATAGACTTCGGCTGAAGCCGCGACCAATCATCTCTTGTCGCAATTTGGCTCGACTCTTTTTTGATTTCGTGCGACGTCGCTCGCATGAAACCCGATATCAAGATCTGCGGATTGAAGACGCCGGAGGCGGTTGATCGTGCGGCCCAGCGCGGTGCCAGCCATATTGGCTTCATTTTCTTTCAAAAGAGCCCGCGCAACATCGAGCCCGACATTGCAGGAGCGCTGGCAGACCGTGTTCGCGGGCGAGTGAAGACCGTGGCCGTGACCGTCGATGCAAACAATGATGATCTGGATGAGATCATCGCCTTGCTGCGGCCGGACATCCTGCAATTTCATGGGCATGAGACGCCGGAGCGTCTGCTGACGGTGAAGGCGGTGACGGGTCTGCCGATCATGAAGGCATTTTCCATCCGCGATGCTGATGATCTC
Source organism: Rhizobium glycinendophyticum (assembly GCF_006443685.1). NCBI lineage: Bacteria > Pseudomonadati > Pseudomonadota > Alphaproteobacteria > Hyphomicrobiales > Rhizobiaceae > Peteryoungia > Peteryoungia glycinendophytica. Next base: position 485,999 of record NZ_VFYP01000002.1, read on the forward strand.
AAGCGCATCGAGCCCTATATCGGTATTGCAGATCGATTTCTCTTCGACGCCAAACCGCCCGCCGGTTCCGATCTGCCGGGTGGGAATGGCGTGAGCTTCGACTGGCGCTTGTTGCGATCGCTTGACGACAGCGTGGATTACATGCTTTCCGGTGGTCTTAACAAGGACAACATAGCAGAAGCGATGAGCGAAACGGGTGCACGCGCGATCGATGTCTCTTCAGGCGTCGAGTCTGCGCCCGGAGTGAAGGATCTGCAGATGATGGATGAGTTTTTCGCGGCGGTCGCCGAGGCGACCCGCCGAGCGCCGGTATCAGGGAGTGTCAAGTGAACCAGTCACCCAAGCCGAATTCCTTCCGCGAAGGTCCCGACGAAGACGGCCGTTTTGGCATTTTCGGCGGGCGCTTCGTGGCCGAGACGCTGATGCCGCTGATCCTCGATCTGCAGGCGGAATGGGAAAAGGCAAAGACGGATCCGGAATTTCAGGCGGAGCTGGCGCATCTCAACACCCATTACACCGGTCGTCCGAGCCCCCTCTATTTCGCCGAACGTCTGACGGCGGAACTCGGTGGCGCGAAGATCTACTTCAAGCGCGACGAGCTCAACCACACCGGCTCGCACAAGATCAACAACTGCCTCGGCCAGATCCTGCTCGCCAAGCGTATGGGCAAGACCCGCATCATCGCCGAAACCGGTGCCGGCCAGCACGGTGTCGCCTCGGCCACGGTTGCGGCCCGCTTCGGCATCCCTTGCGTCGTCTATATGGGCGCAACCGACGTCGAGCGCCAGGCGCCGAACGTCTTCCGCATGAAGCTCCTCGGTGCCGAAGTGAAGCCTGTCACCGCTGGCCATGGCACGCTCAAGGATGCGATGAACGAGGCATTGCGTGACTGGGTCACCAATGTTGACGACACCTATTACATGATCGGCACTGCGGCTGGCCCGCATCCCTATCCAGAAATGGTTCGCGATTTCCAGTCCGTGATTGGGCGGGAAACGCGCGAGCAGATGCTGGCTGCCGAAGGCCGCCTGCCGGACATGCTGATTGCAGCCGTTGGCGGTGGGTCCAATGCCATCGGCCTGTTCCATCCCTTCCTTGATGACGCAAGTGTGCGCATCGTCGGCGTTGAAGCCGGCGGCAAGGGTCTGGAAGGGGAAGAGCATTGCGCTTCGCTCACGGCCGGCAGCCCGGGCGTTCTGCACGGCAACCGCACCTATCTGCTGCAGGATTCAGACGGTCAGATCAAGGAAGGCCACTCGATTTCGGCAGGCCTCGACTATCCCGGTATTGGCCCTGAGCATTCCTGGCTCAAGGATATGGGCCGCGTCGAATACGTTCCAATCAAGGACGACGAAGCGCTTGCCGCCTTCCAGCTGCTGACGCGTACAGAAGGCATCATCCCGGCGCTTGAGCCAAGCCACGCTCTTGCCGAAGTGATCAAGCGTGCGCCGACCATGGACAAGGACCAGATCATTGTCATGAATCTCTGCGGTCGCGGCGACAAGGATATCTTCACCGTCGGCAAGATTCTGGGAATGGGGCTCTGATCATGACTGCTCGTATGGATAAGCGCTTCGCGGACTTGAAGGCGGAAGGCCGTCCGGCTCTCGTCACCTATTTCATGGGCGGCGATCCGGACTATGACACCTCTCTCGCCATCATGAAGGCACTGCCGGAAGCAGGCTCTGACGTAATAGAACTCGGCATGCCCTTCTCCGATCCGATGGCCGATGGCCCGGCAATCCAGCTTGCCGGCCAGCGGGCCCTCAAGGCCGGCCAGACCCTCGTGCGCACGCTCGATCTGGCGCGCGAATTCCGCAAGACGGACAACGAAACGCCGATCGTCATGATGGGTTACTACAACCCGATTTACGTCTATGGCGTCGAGCGTTTCCTTGACGACGCACTCGCAGCTGGCATCGACGGGCTGATTGTCGTCGACCTTCCGCCGGAAATGGATGACGAACTCTGCATCCCGGCTCGCAGCCGCGATATCAACTTCATTCGTCTCGCGACCCCGACCACCGACGACAAGCGCCTGCCCAAGGTGCTGGAGAACACGTCCGGCTTCGTCTATTATGTCTCGATGAACGGTATCACCGGGTCTTCGCTGCCGGATCCGTCCCGCGTCTCAGGCGCTGTTCAGCGGATCAAGAACCACACGAACCTTCCAATCTGCGTCGGCTTCGGCGTGAAGACTGCCGAACATGCGCGGTTGATCGGTGCGAATGCTGATGGCGTCGTCGTCGGCACGGCGATTGTCAATCAGGTTGCCACCAATCTCACCACCGACGGGAAAGCCACGGCTGACACGGTACAGGCCGTCGTTACGCTTGTTCGCGGTCTTGCCAGCGGCGTGCGCAGCGCGCGCCTTGCTGCGGCCGAATAACTTTCCCATATGGACTGGAAACGTCAGGAGTACACCGCGTGAACTGGATCACCAACTATGTTCGCCCGCGCATCAATTCCATGCTGGGCCGCCGCGAAGTTCCGGAAAATCTCTGGATCAAGTGCCCGGAAACGGGCGAGATGGTCTTCCACAAGGATCTGGAAGAGAACAAGTGGGTGATCCCGGCCTCGGGCTACCACATGAAGATGCCGGCCAAGGCCCGCCTGACCGACCTTTTCGACAGTGGTCAGTACGAGGCTCTGCCGCAGCCGAAGGTGGCGCAGGATCCACTGAAGTTCCGCGATTCCAAGAAATACACAGATCGCCTGAAAGACAGTCGTCTGAAGACCGAACAGGAAGACACAATCCTCGCCGGCGTCGGCACTGTCCGGGGCCTGAAGCTCGTCGCCGTCGTGCATGAGTTCAACTTCATGGGCGGCTCGCTCGGCATCGCCGCTGGCGAAGCGATCGTGAAGGCATTCGAACGCGCCATCAAGGAAAAGTGCCCGCTGGTCATGTTCCCGGCTTCAGGTGGCGCCCGCATGCAGGAGGGCATTCTTTCCCTCATGCAGCTGCCGCGCACGACGGTCGCCGTCGACATGCTGAAGGAAGCCGGCCAGCCTTACATCGTGGTCTTGACCAACCCGACCACGGGCGGCGTCACGGCTTCCTATGCCATGCTAGGCGACCTGCACATTGCAGAACCGGGTGCCGAAATCTGCTTTGCCGGCAAGCGCGTGATCGAACAGACGATCCGCGAAAAGCTGCCGGAAGGTTTCCAGACTTCGGAATATCTGCTGGAGCACGGCATGGTCGATATGGTGGTGAAGCGCCATGACATTCCAGACACACTGGCCCGCCTCTTGAAAATCATGACCAAGCGTCCGGCAAACGACACCGCAGTTGTGGTGCCGGCGGCTAAGGCATCGGCCTGAGACCCCATTCCGTCGAGGCCGCGGCAGCGGAACATATGTGATGACAACCCCTATCGTCAGCTTGGCCGACGCAGAGATCGAAAAGCTCATGGGGTTGCACCCCAAGGGATACGATCTCTCGCTCGATCGTATCCGCCGTCTCCTCGACGTGTTGGGAAATCCCCAAGCGCGTCTTCCGCCGGTCATCCATGTGGCCGGCACCAATGGCAAGGGCTCGGCAACAGCCTTCTGTCGTGCCCTTCTGGAAGCCCAAGGCCTTTCGGTCCACGTTCATACATCACCGCATCTCGTTCGCTGGCATGAGCGTTATCGTCTCGGCGTGAAGGGTGGTCCAGGACGTTTGGTCGAAGATGAGCTCTTCGCAAACGCCTTGCGCCGCGTCGCAGATGCAAATGGCGGCAAGCCGATCACGGTTTTCGAGATCCTCACGGCTGTTACCTTCATTCTGTTTTCCGAGCAGCCGGCGGATGTTGCCGTCATCGAAGTTGGCCTCGGCGGCCGCTTCGACGCGACCAATGTGATCGACAAACCTGCCGTGTCCATCATTCAGCCGATCTCTCTCGACCACCAGGCCTATCTCGGTGACCGGGTGGAACTGATCGCGGCTGAAAAGGCCGGGATCATGAAGCGCGGCATTCCTGTCGTCATCGGCCATCAGGAATTCGACGGTGCCAAGGACGTTCTGATCAGCACGGCTGAGCGACTTGGCTGTCCGCTGACCGTCTTTGCCCAAGATTTCCTCGGCTATGAGGAGTTTGGTCGGCTTGTTTATCAGGATGAATTCGGCCTGATGGATCTACCGCTCCCCCGCTTGCCGGGGCGTCACCAGATCGGCAATGCGGCGACCGCTATTCGGGCCGTGAAAGCCGCTGGATTCCCGGTGACCGACCAGATCGCCGAGAAGGCGATGTTGTCAGTCGAATGGCCTGGTCGATTGCAGCGTCTAACGGAGGGCGCTCTCATCGAGCACGCGCCTGTTGGCGCCGAGATCTGGCTGGACGGCGGACACAATCCGGGTGCCGGTGAAGTCATTGCCGAAGCCATGGCCGCGATGGAAGAAAAGCAGGCGCGTCCGCTGCATCTGATTGTCGGCATGATCAACACCAAGGACCCGATCGGATATTTCCGGGCCTTCACGGATATCGCGCACGAGGTCTACACGGTTCCGATCCTTGGTTCGGATGTAGGTCTGGATCCGGTGGCTCTTGCCCAATCCGCGGCAGAGGCTGGATTAAAGGCGTTGCCGATGAGTTCTGTCGGTGAAGCACTGGAAGCCATTCGTACGCGCAGTGCTGATTCTGCCCCGCCGCGCATCATGATTGGCGGATCGCTATATCTCGCCGGCAACGTCCTTGCCCAAAACGGCACTATCCCGACATGAAAAAAGCCCGGTTGAGCCGGGCTTCTTGTCTCTAAAGCTGTGCGGCAGCCACTCAGGCCGCGCCGGCGATCCAGCTGGTAAGCGCGGTCTTCGGAGCGGCGCCGACCTTGATGTCAGCCACTTCACCACCCTTGAAGACAGCAAGCGTCGGGATGGACCGCACGCCGAACTGGGCAGCCAGCTCCGGATTTTCGTCAATGTTCAGCTTGGCAATCTTCACCTTGCCGGCCATCTCGTTCGAAATTTCTTCGAGGCTCGGAGCAATCATCTTGCAGGGGCCGCACCATTCAGCCCAGAAATCGACGACGACCGGTTCGGACGCGTTGAGAACCTCTGCCTGAAAATTGGATGTGTCGACTTTCACGGTAGCCATGGGGCTCTCCTTATAGAACTGGAATTGACTAGATATGTGATGCCGCGTCGCGGGAATTTCAATATGCGGTATGTCACGATGTTTGAAGGTCGGCAAGGGAGCGCGCAAGGACTGTGTCGTCAAGACGGACGAGGCTTCCGGTCTCGGTGTAGACGAGCCAGCATTCGATGGACTTTTCGGTGTAAAGCGGTTTCAGGATCTCTCTGTAGATCGCAAGCTGTGCGCGGTGCGAGAGGGGTGCTGAGGCAGCGTCGCGGGGCGGTTTTCGGTTGGTCTTGTAGTCGGCGATCACGACCTTGTCCGGAAGGACGGCCATGCGGTCCAGACGGCCGGAAACGGCCCGGGGCTCACCACGCAGCATCAGCGTTCCCATGACGGAGACTTCCGCCTGGCTTCTGTCAGTGAAGAGTGATGTCAGGTCTGGATTTTCCAGAATAGACAATACCGTCGAGATGAGGCGCTGGCGTTCTGGCATTGGCCAGAAACGGGCCGACCTGTTCACGTAGCGCTCCGCCGCATCGGCCCACTCCGCCCGGGGAACCTCGGGAAGGTTTTGCAGCATGCGGTGGATCAGGCGACCCCGCTGAAGGGCAATGTCCGGCTTCTCATCCGATACGAAGAGAGCCGAGGCCGTGATCATGTCCTCGCTGTCGTCATCGATCAGAATGCTTCCCGCGGTCGATGGGCTTAAAGGACGTGGTAGCGCGATGGGCGGGGGAAGAGGCCGCCACAGATGTTTCGGCAGGTCGATCGTATGCTGTTCTTCGCTGGATTCGAGCGCTTGGGGAAATTCGCGGTCTCGATCCGGCATGCTCCAACGGACGCCGTTCCAGGTTCCATCCGGCCCATGATACTCTGCTGGTACGCAGCGTGTTTCGTCGGCTTTGAGGGCGTCGAGGACCATCCGGTGCCAGATATCGCCGGGATCATTGACGCCGCGATAACCGGCGATGATCAGTCGGTCAGCTGCCCGTGTCATCGCCACATAGAGCAGCCGGCGATATTCCTCTTCCGCAAGAGCTTGCAGTCGATCGCTGTCACGCTGTGTCAGGGAGTTGGACAGAGACTTTCCCGGCACCCAGAATGGGGTTGCAACACCATCTTCCGCCTCCAGCAGGCGAAACTTCGCCAGGTGGTTGCTGTTGAATGGCTTTGAACCACCATCGACCAGAAACACGATCGGTGCCTCCAATCCTTTGGAGGCATGCACGGTCATGATGCGGACTTCGTTCCGCTCCTTGTCCTGCTCACGCTTCACCTCCGGCGCTTCCATCTCCAGCGTCGAGATGAAGGATTGCAGGCCGGGCAGACCAGCCGTCTCGAATGCGAGGGCAAAGCTCAGGAATTCGTCGAGAATGTCGCTCACCTCAGATCCGAGCCGCGCGAGATACGCCTTGCGCCCATGGTGAGCGCCAAGCACGCGGGCGAAGAAGTCGTGGACCGAAAACACACGCGACTGCTCGAAAAATAAGGTGAGCGTCTCGAAGGTTCGGCGCCAGGGGGAATCCTCAGGCTCAGCCTGGTGCTGCAAACGGTGCCACAGGCTCTCGCCTTCCGGCCGCTCCGAAGCTAGCGTCAGAAGATCGTCTTCTGCGTGATTGAAGAGCGGGCACTTCAAGAGCGCCGCGAGCGACAGGTCGTCGTTCGGCAGCAGCATGAAGCGTCCCAGAGCCAGCATGTCCTGGACCGCGATGTGGCTCGTTAGCTTCAACCGATCGGCACCAGCGACAGGAATGTTATACGGCCGCTTGAGTGCACGGGTCAGGGAATTGACGAAACTGTCGCGTTTGCGGACGAGAACCAGGATATCGCCCGGCCGAATCAAGCGCACGCGCCCGTCTTCGATGATCGTTTGGCGCCCGACCATCTCGCGGATCTGGTAGGCGATCCGCCTGGCCAGAAGCGCAGACGGTGCGCTTTCCGGCGTTGCATCGAAAGGCGCGGTCCAGTCTTCCGTCTTTTCCTGTTTGTCGGCGACAATCATATCCCAAACGTCGACGACGCCGGGTTGCCCAATCCGGCTGGAGCGATGAACAATATCATCTCCGCCGGCGCTTAGGCCGCGACGGTTCTCCGGTGCAAGGAATACCTGATCAACCGCCTGCAGAACGGATTCGGTGGAACGGAAGGAGAGGGGCAATCGGACCGCGTTGAAGGTCTGGCCGCTCTGGGACACAGCCGTTTGTGTCTGCTTCGCCTCGGCCGAAAACTGTTCCGGACGTGCGCCCTGAAAGGAATAGATTGACTGCTTCTCATCACCCACGGCGAAAAAGGTGCGGATGCCCGCTTTCGCGCTGGCTCCGCTGAAGAAGTCTTCCCGCAACGACCGAATAACGGCCCATTGGATAGGGCTCGTATCCTGCGCCTCGTCGACCAGGATATGATCGATGCCCTGGTCAAGTTTGTAATGCACCCAGGCGCCGACATCGCTGCGCGTCAGCAGTTGTGCGGTGCGGACGATCAGGTCCTCGAAATCGAGCTGTGAACGCCGCTTCTTAAGCTCCTCGTAATCAGTGTCCAGCCGCAGGGCGAGCGTTAGGGCTGCCTTTGTCGCTTCGTACATGCGGAATATCCGCAGTCTGTCGCGCCTCGTCATGACATGCTCGCGCGCAGCGATGACGGCATCTTTAAGCTCGGGCGCCGCTTTCGTCATGGCTGCGGCGATAAGGGAACTATCGGCCTTGGCAGTTTCCGAACTTGTCAAAAAGGCACTATCGATCAGGCTTACCCGTAGCAGGGGATCGGTTTCGACAAGAGCACGTTCTAAGGTCTCGGCAACGGCGCGGACCTTTTCTCCACCCTTCTCCAAAGCCAGCCGGATATAATGCGCAAAGCTCGGTCCCGAGAGCCCAGCAAGGGGCCAGTAATCCGCGGCGCGCGAGAGTTCGGTTTCGGTCGGACCTATGCCGAAACGCTGCCGCAGCGCGAGATCAAGCCCGCCAAACCTTTCTGCTGCCCCACGAAAATCACGTACGGCGTGCCGATTGGCAACGATATCGCCGATCAGGTTCTCCAATCCGCTTTCATCCGCAATGCTCAGAACCTTGGAGAAAGCTTCGGCGAGCGCGGGATCGTTTTCCGTGGATGTCGCCGTCAAAAGTGATCGCCTGGCCTCTGCAAGAACGGTTACGGCCGCACGATCGTCCAAGACATTGAAGTGGCCAGCAACATTCGCTTCCAGCGGAAATTGATGCAGCAAGGCCTCGCAGAAGGCGTGGATGGTCTGGATTTTCAACCCACCCGGTGTTTCCAAAGCTTTTGCAAATAGCCGTCGAGCAGTTGCGAGCGTCACGCGATCCGGTTGTCGCTGCTCAATCCTGGCAATCCGCTGAGACAACTCGGCGTCATCGAGCGTCGCCCACTCAGCCAAGCGCTGAAACACGCGGTTCGACATCTCTGAAGCCGCAGCCTTGGTATAGGTGAGGCAGAGGATAGAGGAGGGGCGAGCGCCAGCGAGCAGCAGGCGGATCACCCGCTGCGTCAAGACATGCGTCTTGCCGGAACCGGCATTAGCAGACACCCAGGCCGACTGGCCTGGATGGGAGGCCCGGGACTGTTCTCGCGAGGTCCAGTCCAGCAACGCGGCGGGGTCGCTGTTGCTGGGCAACGTGTCGATGCCGAGATCGCTTTCACTCATCGGCGCTCGCCTCCTCGGTATCGGCCGTCGACCACTCGGCGACGCGCGCGAGATGATCGTATTCGCCACCGTAACTGTTTTGCTCGGCGGGAATGAGCCTTGAGACATAACCGCGCTCCCCGCTATGGAGAGCGGCAACGAAGCGGCCAAGTTCATCGACCGCCTGCGATGCCAGATCAGCTGCCGATTTCTTGTTGTCTCCGCGCCCGCTAAGTTCGTTGTTCACGGGATCCACCTTGAACCGGTCCCCAGGCCTCAGGCGAACATAGATCAGGTTTTCCGGTCGCACCTGCCCGGCGGGTTTGAACGCCCCTTGCAGAAGGGCGGCGGCTTCAAGCGCCAGCTGTGGATCGAGCAGGCTGCGGGCTTGCCCGACACTGGGCGCCAAACCCGTCTTGTAGTCGATGATGTCTGCATAACCGCTGCCCTTGATATCGATGCGGTCGGCGAGGCCGCTGATGGTGATGCCGACGGGCTCCAGAACTACGCTCCCCCGGACCTCCGTCAGGATCCGGCGCAGTTCCGGACGTCGCTTGCGTTCCCATTCGATAAATTCGGATGCCACGGCGTAGAAGCGCTGGCGCCACACGACGTCGAGGTGCAGGGGAAGGGCCTCCGTCAGGAACTCCTCGTCGGTGATGGCACGTAGGATGTCGATGGCGTCGCGGCGACTGGGATCGTGGTTCTCTCGAACGAAACGATCGACAATTCGATGATAAAGGGTACCACGCTCCGCCGCACCGGGATCCTGATTGAACGGCTCCACGGCATCGAGCCTGAGGATGCGTCGCGCGTAAATCGCATAGGGGTCCCGTCGGAACCGGCCAACTTCGGAAAAGCTGAAGGATTGAGGCTGAAGTTCGAGACGGGGCCGGGGCGCCGGACGCTGGGCAGGCGGCTGGCTGTCTCCCTGGTCGATTAAATCGGCATAGCGGCGAAACACCTGGCCGCGCAGCTTCATTGCTTCCTCGAGTTCACGCCCCCCCAGCGCCAAAAGCCGCTGGAGCCAGCGGGAGGCAACGGTTGGGGCGGATCCCTGTCGAAGCGCACGGGTGAAGATCAGTTTGCGCGTCCCACAGGCCATCTGGAAGTCGTGCGCGACCTGACCGGTCTGTCGCTCGGGTGGTTCGAGTCCGATGTCGGTCTTCATCATCCGCGATAGGAAGGGATTGTTTTTGGTCTGGCCCGGCCAGCTGCCCTCGTTCATGCCGCCGATGACCATCATGTCGACATTCTGCAGGCGGGCTTCGAGCGTACCGAAGATAAAGACGCGTGGATGGCGCATGGCTCTCGGTTTGACCGCCTGACCGGCCATCAGCGCCGTCAGGATCTCCACCCATTGCCCTCCGTCCGCCTCGATCTGTCCGTCGGCCTCCATCACCTGACCTAGCAGTTGCGCCAGCGTCTCGCCGCCCTCATTGCCCCATAGGGCCGCGAGATTCTGTCGGTCGTCAATGCAAACCGCCTCCAGAACACGGCCCGTCCGTTCGGCCCAATCGGCAAGGGTAAACCGATGCGTCAGCGATGAACCGTCCGTCGATCGAACAACTGCGGAAATCAGTGGCTCCACCCCTGCAACAATCTTGCTCGCCAGAAGGCGAGCAAGTTCGAGGTCTTCCGGCGGGACGGAGAGGCGCCACTGGGGCTTGTGCCGGTCCGCCAGATGTTCGACCATCCCCTCCTCGAAGAGGACCTCCATCTCGGCAAGATCCAGCATGCGGATGCCGCCGCGCAAAGCGATGACCTCAAGCGCATCGGCAGCCCTGCGCATCGCTTCCTCAGAAAATCCGAACCGGGCAAGCGGATGCTTGATCAGGGACACGATCGGGACTGGGTCGCCGGGCCTCAGGCAGGCTTCCGTGACGATCTGGGTCAGGGTAGCGGCAAGAGTACCCGTCAATGGCGTACCCGCCGAATCGTCGGCCTCGATACCGAAGCGAGCCAACTCGGACATGACGCGGCGCGCAAGCGCGCGGTCGGGCGTGATCAAGGCAACGCGGCTTTCCGAGACATCGGCCGTCTCTTCGAGGGCAAGCCGAAGCGCTATTGCAATAGCCGTCGCCTCCTCTCTCTCATTCGCTGCTTCGATCAAAGATACGTCTTGGAAAGCCGCCAAGACGCGCCCGGTTGCGAAATCGTCGCGCCAAGACTTCCAGCTGTCGGTGGCTTCGGCCGGCGCCATGGCCCGGGAGACGATCTCCGTCCGATCCTGCAGCACGGCCTCTGCTTGGGCGAGCGCAGTAATCTCGCTGCGCTCCATACCCATGTGTCGCAAAAGCTGGGCGAGGCCATACTGAGGATGCCCGCGAACGGCCGGGTTGGGCGCAAGGGCCGACATGCCTCGATCATTCAGCTTCAGCCAGTCTTCTTCCGGCATATGTTGGTCGAGGCCGGGCAGCACGACGACCCCGTTATCAAGTCCACCAATCGCAGCGATTAATTCCGCCGCAGCCGGAATCGAGCCCGTCGACCCAGCAACGATGATCGGCCCGGTGGACGCCGCCCGGCGAAGGCGCTCGGCCTCAGCCCGCAACACGGCGTCGCGGTGCCGGGCGGGCGACGAACGCACCAGTTCCTTCAGTCGTTCAGGCCAGAAAGTCGTTGCGATCTTGAGGAATTCCAGCGTCAGCTGCCACCAGGAACCGAAGTCTGCCGATTGGAGGTTGTTCAGGTTTTCCCAGTCGCAGCCTTCAGTCTCAGCCGCTTCGATCAACTCGACGAGCGCTCGAGCAAGCCAGACGGCATCGGCCGGGCTTGCGGGAGCGACAAGAGGCGTGTCGCTGTGAATTGAGCGCACGATTTCCGGCAACTGGTTTCGCCAGGCGAGGATCAAGCGGGCAAGCTCAAGCAGCATGACTGTGCCGCTGACCGGCGGGGCGAGATCCATCAGGAGAGGCGTGCCCTGATCGAAATAGCCGATGTCATCGTCCGTTTCGCCGAGAGGTCGAATGTTAGGCAAGATTGCGGACCGACCTCCCAGCAGATCCACAAATTCCGACCGCAGCACACGTGCCGCGCGTCGCGTCGGCACGAGAATGGTCACCTTGGCTAGGGACAGGGGGTCGTTGGGGTCGTAGCGGTAACCTTGCACCAGCGAACCGTCGAGCAGCGCCTGCGTCAGCGTCTTAAGGAAAGGACGCCCCGGTGGAATGGTAAAGACACGGGGGGATTCCGCTGCCACGTTCAACTCTCCTGCCGATAGCGAGCGATCATAGCCTCGGCCGGTGCGACAGCATCCGGTGTGCCAACCGTCAGCCAATGTCCTTCGAGTTGCTCTCCAAATAGCCGTCGCGCGGCGATCGCACGGTCAAAATAGATGTTGAGATTGAAGGGTTCCTCCGGGGCGTCGGACAACAGCGCCGGCATCAGGGTCAGCGCACCAGCATAGACGACCGGGGCAGGATCTCCGACGCGAAAGCGTGTCAGCGCTCCGTCCGCAGCCATGGAAAAGTCGTTCTTACCATTGTGGCCAGTCGTGCGGCTCTCTTCAACGCAGAGCATCGCCATATCCATGGTCCCGGGGTCGAAACGGTTACCTAACCGCGTGAGGTTAGAAGGTTTTCCCTCAGGTTCACCGATCCAGAACAGATCCGCATTCATCACGAGAGCCGGTACAGCGCGATCGAGGAGTTTAAGGCCCCGGGCCAGCCCGCCGCCGGAATCCATCAGCCGCGCCCGCTCGTCTGAAATGATGATGTCCAACCCTTCGACGTTCGCCAAATGGCGCTCCATCTGGTCTGCATGATGATGGACATTGACCACCACCGTCGTAACGCCTGCTTCTCTCAGAGCATCCAGCGCATAGTCGATCATTGCCTTGCCGCCGATCTTGACGAGCGGTTTAGGCGTCGTGTCGGTGATAGGTCTCATTCGCGTACCGAGACCGGCCGCGAGTACCATGGCTTGTGTGATGGTCATTTGAACTACGCCGCTGATTCGGGAAGTTCGATTCCAGCCTCTGCGCACCAGCTGCGCAAGGGGGTAAGCACGGGATGCTCAAACGCCACCGACAAATGCCAGAGTGTTCTCGGCATATGTCGCATATACCCGGGCTTTCCATCTCGTTTCAGCAAACGAACCCAAAGTCCGTTCAGCTTGCAGGCCCTCTGAGCGGACATAATGGCCCAGCCCTTGAGGAAGCCGGCTTCGTCGAAGCCTGCGGCCTTGTTCCGAAGGGCGAGATAATCGGCCATCAACTGATCCATCAGCGGCCGGGGGATGGTCACGCGCGCATCCTGAACGAGAGAGACCAAGTCATAAGCCGAGGGCCCCATCATCGCATCTTGAAAATCGATGAGCCCGATTCGGTCGTGACCGGTGCGATCGCCCCGCCATATTATGTTCGGAGAGTGAAAGTCGCGCAGCACGATGGATTTCTCCACCGCCGCCAGCTCATCGATCAGACTGTCCCAGATGCCGAGATAGGCCTCCCGCTCCACGTCGTTGACCGCTGCTCCGTTCCGCTTCCAGGGAAGGTGCCAGTCCAGCAGTAGCTCGACTTCCATCTTCATTGCAGGCCGGTCGAAGTCCGGGATGACGTGCAAATCCCCACCTTTGAGGTGGATCTTACGGTCGAATGAAGCGTCATGGATCGCGGCCAGACAAGCCGCGGCTGCTCTATAGCGTTCTTCGATTGGGTTCCCTTGCGGGTCGAGAACGCCCTCCGTGCCCAGATCCTCCAGCAGAAGTATACCAGAATCGCAATCTGCCGCCAAAATGGCCGGAGCCGCAAATCCGCGTGCGCGAAGAGCTTCATCGATGGCAACGAAGGGATAGACGTCCTCTGCCAGGTGGACAATCTGTGAATAGGGCTTTCCGTCCCGGATCGGCGGTCCGTTTGGCCGCGCCGGCGCGTCCATCAGCACCAGACGCGCATCACCGTTCCCAGGATAAATATGCTCATAGGCGCGACTGGACGCGTCGCCTGTGAGATGGCGTCTCGCCGCATGCGGAAAACCTTGGTCATCGAGGAAACGCCTAATCTGCCAGACACGGTGAAGCCTTGCCATCTTGGCCTCTGGCGCCGAGATCGAGACGATCCTGCCGCCCTCTGCCGTAAACTGGAAGCGGATGTCGATCCGCTTCTTAGGCAAGGCACGGCCGGCTCTCTCGGGCCATTCCACCAGACAGATCCCTGCCGAGAGGGCTTCGTCAAAGCCGAGCTCATCGAGCTCGCTGACATCGGCGAGGCGGTAGAGATCGAAATGCGAAACCGGAATCCGAATCTCGTAACTCTGCACGAGCGTGAATGTGGGGCTCGGAACCTCAAGGTCCGGATCATCTGCGATTGCGCGCAAGAGCGCGCGGCAGAGGGTCGATTTTCCAGCGCCCAGATCTCCCCACAGCGCAACGCAGTCGCCGGCTTGAAGTGCGAGCGCCAGATCCTGGCCGAACTCGACCGTTGCGGTCTCGTCCGGCAGGTTCTGCTCGTTCAGATCCAGTTGCTCCGTCATTCGGCTGCGGCGATCACTTGCGGAATGCTGGCCGACGGGATGCGGCAATTGACGGTGGTGCCCTGGCCGGGTGCACTGTCGATCGACACTTCACCGTGATGCAGGTTGACGAAACTGCGCACGATCGAGAGGCCGAGGCCCGGACCGCTGCGCTTTCCGCCCTTGGGATTGGTTGAGAACCGATCGAAGGCTGAGGACAGCATTTCTGCTTCCATGCCGCGTCCACGGTCCGTGACGGAGAACACGAAGTCGACACCTTCGCGCCAGCACTTCATTTTCACGGCTGTCCCTTCGGGAGCGAAATTGACCGCGTTGGTCAGGATCTTGATCAGGATCTGCTTCAAACGCTGACGATCGGCAATGATGTGGCCTAGCTGCGAGGGTGCCGAGATTTCGAGGGTGACGCCGCCTTCCTGCAGGCGATCCGTCATCTGCATGGAGACGTCATCAAGAAGATCGCTGAGGTCGATCTCGGAATAGTCGAGCTGCATGATGCCGGCGTCGACGGTGGCAAGGTCAAGAATGTCGTTCACGATCGTCAGCAGCAGCGACGAGGATGTCGAGATGTGGTCGACATATTCGGACTGACGCTCATTCAGCGGCCCGATGGCCGGTGTCTTCAGGAGGTCGGTGAAGCCGATGATGTTGGTCAGCGGTGAGCGCAGTTCATAAGAAACGTGCTGGACAAAATCATTCTTCAGCTCGTCCGCCTTGCGCAGCGCTTCGTTCTTCTCCTTGAGCGCACGTTCGGCCCGCACGCTATCGGTCATGTTGACGAAGGTCAGCATGGTCTGGGCATTTGGCAGAGGCGTTACGGCATAGTCGAGGACAAGACCGGAATAGAGCTCCAGTGTTCCCTGGCTCGACGGGCGTTCGTCCTCGAAGCTGGTGATCATCTTGCCGAATGCCTTCCAGCCGTCAGCCTTGTCATAGGACGACTTGCAGGCCGCTTCGAGCAGGCGGATATGGGTTCCAACGGCCGCCTGAGCTTCCGTGATGCCCCAGAGCGCCCGAAAGGCGGGGTTAGAAAGCTGGATTCGGCCGTCTGGACCAAACACCGCCACCCCTTCGGAAAGGTGATCAATGGTCTCGCCCTGAACCTGAAGCAGCGTGTTGTAGCGGGTTTCCAGGCTCACCTGCTCGGTCAGATTTTCGAACATCCACGTGACGCCGCCTTGCGGGTGGGCCGAGGCGATAACGCGGAGCGTCTGTCCGTTCGGAAGGTGCCAGAGGTCGGTCTGGGTTTCCAGCGCGCGATAAACCGAAAGGCAGCTCTCTTTCCAGGCCTTCCAGCTCAGCTGTTCTGGCAGCTTATGCGCAGAGCGCAGCCGGTCAAGGAGCTCCGCATGATCGGGCCGCGATTCGAGGAAGGATGTCTCGAGACCCCAAAGCTGCACGAAGGCCTGATTGTAGAACTGCAGGTGTCTATCGGCATCGAAAATCGCCACGGGCGTTGCCAAATGATCAAGCGTTTCGGCATGGCTTTTCAGGGTGCGAACAAGTTCCTCACGCAAAGTCTCCGCCGAGGAGACATCGATCGCCATGCCACAGGATCCCGCCGGCCCGCGCACGTCCACGACCTCGAAGAACGTCCGCCCGCCGCGCACTGCAGTCGAGACCGTGTCCCGGAACGGCGATTCCGGCGTGGTGGTGGCCTTGATCTTCTCGCGCGTCAGTGTTCCGAGGATCTCCCGGCCCTCCTGGACCGCCTGATTGGGGGAGCTCGCCTCTACTGCCTCGCAGTAAGCGTGGTTCACCCAGGTCAGCCGTCCCTCGGCGTCTCTCTGCCACACCGGTTGCTCGATCGAATCCAGAAGGGACTCGAAGGAAGCGATCGAGTTGCGCAGACGGTTGCGCTCGATCTTCAGCTCTGCCAGCTCTGCCCATAGATTGTTGAGGGCGAGGAAAACGGCATAGGCACGCCCGCCATAGAGGCGCCCCTGAACCTCGATAACCTCCCCACGGCTGGTCTCCACCACGAGATCGAAGGTAGAGGCATGGGAGCGCAGAGCTTCGATAGCTCGTTCCACTTCACTTGCGGATCCTGGTGTCAACCAACGGCCGAACGCAAGGAAATCACCATCGTTCTGCGGCGCCCCGGTTTCGCTCGGCAATTGGCCAAGAAGCTCGGCCTTGCTGTTCTGGCCGTCCCAAATGACAACACGCCGGTTCTTGTCGGCAATGAAGGCCTGATATTTGGAAATCTTGTGTTGGCTGACCGAGAGTTCCGAACGCAGGCCGCGGCTCTCGGATTCCAGGCGGTTGCGCTGCCGCGCAAGCCAGCCCGCGGACACCAGGGCAGCCGAAAGAGCGCCAAGCAGAAGGGCATAGCCTGCAACATCGACCCTGTTAAAATCGCCAACGATGGATTGAACCGCTTCCGCCCGAGCGAGCGATGGCGACAGCATCCCCGCCAGCACACTGCTGCCAGCCAGGATCCTTCGCAGCGATCCGACCACGCTTTGCCGCGGGACGGTGGAGCTCCGCCCTGAAGGTTTTAGTTCAAGATTGTGCCGCCAAAGGCTCGAAATACCGGCCATCATAGCCGTATCCCGCAAACGCGGGGTGCGTTGATCTACCGACATTCTCGGTCTGTCTCCGTCTCATTATGTGCCGCATCGTCGACAAGACATCCGTGTTCGCAGTCCGCTCGTGCGGTCCACGAATCAAGTTCTAAAACAATACCGCCGATGGAAAGTGGCGGGAAGGCCGAGGCCCAAAAAAGAAGGCGGCGCCTTTGTCAAGGCGTCGCCCACTAGATGTAGATATTATCCAGCTATATTTTAATAGCGATAGTGTTCTGCCTTGAAAGGACCCTGCGTCGTGACGCCGATATAGGCGGCCTGTTCGTCGGAAAGCGTCGTCAGCTTCACGCCGAGCTTTTCCAGATGCAGGCGGGCGACCTTTTCGTCGAGGTGTTTCGGCAGGACATAGACGCCAGGCTTATACTCGTCGGTCTTCACAAAGAGTTCGATCTGGCCCAGAACCTGGTTGGTGAACGAGGCGGACATCACGAAGGACGGGTGGCCCGTTGCGTTGCCGAGATTCAGGAGACGACCTTCCGAAAGCAGGATCATACGGTTGCCCTTGGGGAACTCGATCATGTCGACCTGCGGCTTGATGTTCGTCCACTTGAGGTTTCGGAGAGCCGCGACCTGGATCTCGTTGTCGAAGTGACCGATGTTCCCGACGATCGCCATATCCTTCATCTCGCGCATATGCTCGATGCGGATGACGTCCTTGTTGCCCGTTGTGGTGATGAAGATGTCGGCAGACGCAACGACATCTTCCAGCGTGACAACTTCAAAGCCGTCCATGGCAGCCTGCAGGGCGCAGATCGGGTCGACTTCCGTCACCTTGACGCGGGCGCCGGCGCCACGCAGCGAAGCGGCCGAACCCTTGCCAACGTCGCCATAACCGCAGACGACGGCAACCTTGCCAGCCATCATCACGTCGGTACCACGGCGAATGCCGTCCACCAGCGATTCCTTGCAACCATACTTGTTGTCGAACTTCGACTTGGTCACGGAGTCGTTGACATTGATGGCCGGGAAGGGGAGGAGGCCCTTCTTGGCCAGTTCGTAGAGGCGGTGCACGCCTGTGGTGGTTTCTTCCGTGACACCCTTGATGGCATCCCGCTGCTTGGTGAACCAGCCTGGGGAGGCGGCGAGGCGCTTCTTGATCTGAGCGAAGAGAATCTCTTCTTCTTCAGAGCCGGGATTCGACAGCACGTTTTCGCCTGCTTCGGCGCGTGCACCCAGCAGGATGTACATGGTGGCGTCGCCACCATCGTCGAGGATCATGTTGGATACGCCGCCATCGGCCCACTGGAAGATGCGGTCGGTGTAGTCCCAGTAGTCGGTCAGCGACTCGCCCTTGATGGCGAAGACCGGGATGCCGGCAGCGGCGATCGCGGCTGCCGCATGGTCCTGGGTCGAGAAGATGTTGCAGGATGCCCAGCGCACATCGGCGCCGAGTGCAACCAGCGTCTCGATCAACACGGCAGTCTGGATCGTCATGTGCAGCGAGCCGGTGATGCGCGCACCCGTAAGCGGCTTGCTGGCGCCGAATTCTTCGCGGCAGGCCATCAGGCCCGGCATTTCCGTCTCCGCAATGCTGATTTCCTTGCGACCGTAATCGGCAAGACCGATGTCGGCGATGACGTAGTCATGTTTGCTCATGAGAGTCTCCGGCTGGATCTGGGCCCGGTCTCCGCCTGAAGCAGAAACGAGGAACGCTCGACCCGCGACATTGATATCGCGGCGATTGCGCTGTTCCTAGCAGGGATCGTCAAAGAAGGCAATCAGACATAAAGAAGTCTTTATGTCCTTATGTGGAGATGCTTTACATCTCCTCACCGAAGCGATCTGCGACCAAAGCCGTGAGCGCATCGAGCACCGCTTCGGCGTCGTTTCCGGATGCGGTCACGCTGATGGAGCAGCCGGGACTGGCAGCCAGCATCATCAAGCCCATGATAGAGGTGCCGCCGACACTGGTTCCATCCTTCGACACGGTAACATGAGCGTCGAAGCCGCTGACTGTCTGGACGAATTTGGCGGAAGCGCGCGCATGAAGGCCGCGCTTGTTGATGATCAGCAGCTCGCGTGCAAGTGGGGCAGTCATTGCATCACTTTCCACTAAGGACGCGGCTGGCGACGTTGATGTATTTGCGGCCCGCTTCGGACGCTTCCACTAGGGCACGGTCCATGTCGTTGTCGCCTCGAATGCCGGCGAGCTTTATGAGCATGGGAAGGTTGACCCCAGCGATGACTTCGATCCGGCCGGTGTTCATGACGGAGATGGCGAGGTTGGAAGGCGTGCCGCCAAACATGTCGGTCAGAATGATCACGCCGTGCCCATCGTCGGCGCGCAGGACGGCATCCAGAATATCCTGACGACGCTGGTCCATGTCGTCTTCGGGGCCAATGGAAACCGTCTCGATGCATTTCTGTGGGCCGACGACATGTTCCACCGCGTGATGAAACTCTTCAGCCAGCTTGCCATGAGTGACAAGCACAAGTCCGATCATTCTCTACTGCCCCTTAGCGGAAAAAGTCGCCAGATAGCGCAACACCAGTGGTTCGTCCATCGATAGGACGCCATCTTGTCCATGAAAACGGGAAGTGCAAGCCAAAAGCGCGTGCTTAGGAGCGCTTTGCTTTCATCGTGACAATTTGTGCCAAGATGAGAGCCAGCGGAAAACGGCTCCAGAACGGTACCCTTATCACAGGAAGATCGATGTCACGCAAAAGCGAAAGCCGTTCGTCCTCCGGCGGCAGGCGAGGACTGTCCGCAGAGACCACAGGAGAGATAACAAAATGGAGTTCTGCTTCCTCGATACTATCGAGAACAACGATGCCGCTGTAGCGCAACTCGATCAGGCCATGGATCGCCGCCGGCCTCTGCCCGAAAGTCCGTTCGTTTCGGCGCGACAGAAAAACCTGATCGTCTGAGACGAGCGCCGCGGAAAGACCGCGAAGACTGGCCTCAGCCAGGCAGTCAAATGCAAGGGCAGACTTTCCGCTGCCGGACGGGCCGATGAACAGCAGCCCAGTGCCATCGACCACAATGGCCGTGCCGTGCACATTGGACGGCTCGCCGCTCAATTGCCGATCTCGACAGGCAAGGACAGGATGAAGCGGGCCCCCGTGACGCGACCCCCTTTGCCATCGAGGACGTTCTCCGCGCGCAGCGTACCGCCGTGGGCTTCCGCGATCTGGCGGCTGATGGAAAGGCCCAGACCCGAATTTTGGCCGAAGCTCTCGCCCTCGGGCCGGTCGGTGTAAAACCGCTCGAAGATCCGGTCGATATCTTCCGCCTGAATACCCGGTCCGTTGTCTTCCACCTGAATCAGGCAGCGTGTGCGTGTGCGCGAAAGACGGACCGTGATGCAGCCACCCTGTTCTGGCACGAAAGAGCGGGCATTTTCGATAAGATTGGTGACGATCTGTCCGAGCCGCAGATCATGTCCATTGACGATGAAGCCCTGCCTGGAGCCTGGCTTCTGATCGATCACATAGTCAATCTTTACAGCCTTCTTGCCGTGTCGGATTTCCCGGGAGATATCGACAAGGCTTGAGAGCAGGATTTCCAGATCAACCGGCTTTGCATCCGAGCGCGCCAGTTCCGCGTCGAGTCTTGATGCGTCGGAGATGTCGCTGATCAGTCGATCCAGCCTGCGAACATCGTGTTGGATGATATCCATCAGCCGCTGCCGGGATTCCGGCGTTTTCGCCAGGGGAAGGGTTTCCACGGCAGAGCGCAACGACGTCAGCGGGTTCTTGAGTTCATGACTGACGTCGGCGGCAAAGCTTTCGATCGCGTCGATACGGTCGTAAAGTGCTGTCGTCATCTCGCGCAGCGCAATTGACAGATTGCCGATCTCGTCCTGACGGACGGAGAAGTCAGGGATCTCTTCGCGCTCCTTGGCGCCGCGGCGCACCCGGATTGCAGCGGCTGAAAGCCTGCGCAAGGGATTTGCTATCGTCGAGGACAACAGTAGCGACACGACAATATTGACAAGCGTTGCCACTCCAAAGACGCGCAGGATGGCCAGACGTTCGGCATGAACGATTTTGTCGATATCGCCTGCCTGGGTAGACAGCAGCAAGACACCGAGAACGGCACGCGAGCGTTGCACAGGGACGGCGACGGAGACGATCAGCTCGCCCTGATCGGTGACCCGAACCACCGCACCACGAACGCCAGTCAGCGCATTCATCACTTCCGGGTAAATCGATCCATCTCCGCCCGGCGCTTCCTTATAGATGGGAAGGTTGCCGGGTTGCAGGATGGTATTGAACATCCGGGTAATCCAGTCGGTCAGGCTGGACGTGTCGTTGTCCACCGGCGGCAGGTCAAAACGCAGCACTTGGCCGCGAGAATAAAGATGCCGCGAATCCAACAGCAGATTGGCATCAGCATCGAAGAGCCGGGCGCGGATGCGGGTCGGTGAGATCAGCCGCCGGAGAACGGGAGCGACCCGTTCCGGATTGATCGGGAACTCGAGGTCCTCGTCATTGGGGACCGGCGTGATGCTTTGCCCGGCCTGAAGCTCCAGCAGCTTTTCCGGATCAATGGTGATGGAGTTCGTGTCGACCGAGGCGGATGCCGAAACCGCAGCGGCGATGATTTCGCCTTGCGTCAGAAGGCTTTCGACGCGCGCATCGATCAGACCCTCGCGAAACTGGTTGAGATACATGATCCCGCCGACCAGCACGATCAGCGCAGCGAGGTTGAAGAAGACGATCCGGCGCGTCAGGCTGGAAAACAGCGCGTGGCCGAAGATCCGTCGGATGAGAATGAAGGGATGGGAAAACAGCCGTCGCTGTTCGGAGCCGCCCTCCAGCTCCTCCAATGCCCCATCTTCAATCTGCCTGGCCAAGTCTCACCCTTTCACCCGTGCCGCTTAAATCTGCAACTCCATTCGCGGCAGATCGGCGAGGCCGGGAGCTTAAGCCGCCTCGCGGAAGCGGTAGCCCACACCATAGAGGGTTTCAATCATATCGAAGTCGGTGTCGACCATTTTGAACTTCTTGCGCAAGCGCTTGATGTGGCTGTCGATCGTCCTGTCGTCGACATAAACCTGTTCGTCATAAGCCGCATCCATCAAGGCGTCACGGCTCTTGACCACGCCCGGACGCTGCGCAAGCGACTGGAGAATCAGGAATTCCGTAACGGTGAGGGTGACGGGATCGCCCTTCCAGGTGCAAGTGTGGCGCTCTTGGTCCATGACCAGCTGACCACGTTCCAGCGTGCGTGCCTGCTGCTCAGAGCCGGGCTTGGCAGAGGCTCCGCCGGTCGCAGCCAGATTCTCCCGGCTTGCCGCACGACGTAGAATGGCCTTCACCCGCTCCACCAGCAGGCGCTGGGAGAAGGGCTTGGTGATGAAATCATCCGCACCCATCTTCAGGCCGAACAGTTCATCGATCTCTTCGTCCTTGGAAGTGAGAAAAATCACTGGAATATCGGACTTCTGCCTCAGCCTGCGCAGCAGCTCCATCCCGTCCATGCGAGGCATCTTGATATCGAAGATCGCAAGCTGCGGGGGCCGTGCCAGGAGGCCATCAAGGGCCGATGCGCCGTCGGTATAGGTTTCGACCTTATAGCCTTCGGCTTCGAGCGCGATCGAGACGGATGTCAGAATGTTGCGGTCGTCATCCACCAGGGCGATCGTCTGCATAATGTAACTCTCCATCATATCTTAAGCGCTGCTCCTGGCTCTACCCCAGCCCAGCTCCGGTTTCACGGCAGTGCTTCATGAGGATAAAGGTGGAACAAATTGTGGCAAAGGGAAAGGTAGGGCGGGTCGAAAAGAGTGTTTGCCTCCTCTGTGGAGCGTCCAGAGCAGTCGCGGACTGACGGAATATAACGGGAACTAAACGATTTAAACTGGCTGTTCCGTGTTTTAAATCGATTAAATGATTGATATTGTTGATTATTTTCGAACGCTACCTTGCGCCGCGTCCGTCTTCGATCTATGTTTTTCCCATCGGAGAGGTGGCCCATACGAGAGGACGGCGCATCATGGAGGAATTCGGCATCAGAAACCTGGCGACAGGTCTCGCAGAAGCTGGCTTGGGAAGGGCCGCGAGCGTTCGCTACAACCTTCTTGAGGGTGCGCTCTACGAAGAGGCGATTCGTCGGGGTGAGGCGGAGCTGACGGCCGATGGCGCATTGCGCGCCCTCACGGGGCAACACACCGGCCGTTCTGCGAAGGACAAGTTCGTCGTGCGCGACGACAAGACCGTGGACCAGATCTGGTGGGACAACAACAAACCGTTGTCGCCGGAGCATTTCCGTGTGCTGCATCAGGACATGCTGGCTCATGCGGCCGGCAAGGACCTCTTCGTACAGGACTTGATTGGCGGAGCGGACGCGGACAATGCCCTTCCCACACGCGTTGTCACAGAATTTGCCTGGCACTCTCTGTTCATCCGCAATCTGCTGATCCGCCCGGAGCGCGAGGCCTTGAAAAGCTTTGTGCCTAAGCTGACGATCATCGATCTACCGAGCTTCCGCGCAGATCCGGCCCGTCATGGATGCCGAACCGAGACGGTCATCGCCTGTGATCTCACCAATGGCCTCGTGCTGATCGGTGGCACCTCCTATGCCGGCGAGATGAAGAAGTCGGTCTTCACGGTGCTCAACTACCTCCTGCCGCCGAAGGGCGTTATGCCGATGCATTGCTCGGCCAATGTCGGTCCTGACGGTGACGCGGCCGTCTTCTTCGGTCTGTCGGGCACCGGCAAGACCACGCTCTCGGCCGATCCCAGCCGGACGCTCATCGGTGACGACGAACACGGCTGGGGCGAGAACGGTATCTTCAATTTTGAAGGTGGCTGCTACGCCAAGACGATCCGTCTGTCGGCTGAGGCCGAACCAGAAATCTATGCAACGACAAAGCGCTTCGGAACCGTTCTTGAAAACGTTGTTCTGAATGAAGACCGGGTTCCGGACTTCAACGACGGGTCGCTGACGGAAAATACGCGTTGTGCTTATCCGCTGCATTTCATCCCGAATGCTTCGGAGACCGGTCGCGCACCACATCCGAAAACAATCATCATGCTGACGGCAGATGCTTTCGGCGTGCTGCCCCCGATTGCCAAGCTGACGCCCGAGCAGGCCATGTACCACTTCCTGTCCGGCTACACCGCCAAGGTCGCCGGTACGGAAAAGGGTGTCACGGAGCCGGAAGCGACCTTCTCGACCTGCTTCGGGGCGCCGTTCATGCCGCGCCATCCGACCGAGTACGGCAACCTGCTGCGCGACCTGATCGCTAGCCACCAGGTCGATTGCTGGTTGGTCAATACCGGCTGGACGGGCGGCGCTTTCGGTACTGGTAACCGCATGCCGATTAAGGCGACCCGTGCGCTTTTGACGGCCGCGCTAACCGGAGAGTTGAAGAAGGTCGATATGCGCACCGACGCCAATTTCGGCTTCGCCGTCCCCGTTGCCGTCGCTGGCGTCGATACCAAGATCCTCGACCCGCGTTCGACTTGGGCCGATGGACAGGCCTACGATAGCCAGGCGAAAAAGCTGGTTGGCATGTTCATCGACAACTTCGCCAAGTTTGAAGCCCATGTCGATGGCAAGGTGCGCGACGCAGCCCCGGGTATCCGGATCGCTGCCGAATAAGGTGACCAGACACTACCCACAAGAGCCCGGCGAATAGCCGGGCTCTTGCGTTGGGCTTGCCTTCTGAAAAGACCCGGCCGATATGAGGTCGGACAAAGGAAGAACCGACGACATGGCCAGCGACCCCCTTCAGATCAACAGCCGCATCATCATCGCGGGATGGGAGCTCACGGAACAATTCGTTCTGGCGGGAGGCGCTGGCGGTCAACACGTCAACAAGGTCTCAACGGCGGTTCAGCTCTTCTTCAATCTCATGGGCTCGCCGTCGCTCAGCGACCGGGTCAAGGAAAACGCGGCAAAGCTCGCGGGCAAGCGCCTGTCGAAAGAGGGCGTCCTGATGCTGGAAGCCAGCCGCTATCGCAGTCAGGAGCGCAACCGCGAGGACGCGCGTGAACGACTAAAGGAACTGATCCTTGAAGCGGCCAAGCCCCCACCGCCCGCGCGCAAGAAGACGAAACCGACGAAAGGCTCCATTGAGCGACGCCTGAAGGAAAAATCGGGTCGCGCCGACGTCAAGAAGATGCGGAGCAAACCTGCGGGAGATTGAGGATGACGAGCACAGCGAAGGAACTGAACCTGTCGCCAGGTCTGCGCTATCTTCCGGGTCGGCTAGACCGTGAGGTTCAGGAGCGCCTGGTCGAGCAAATCCGCGCCGTCGTCGAGCAAGCGCCCCTTTACATCCCTGTCATGCCGGGCAGTGGTCGTCCGATGTCGGTGCGCATGACCAATTGCGGTCCGCTCGGCTGGGTAACCGATAAGGAAAGGGGTTATCGCTATCAGTCGACGCACCCAGTGACGAACCAGCCCTGGCCAGAAATTCCGCACGTCCTGCTCGATCTCTGGCGTGATCTGTCGGGATATTCCAAGGACCCCGAGGCTTGCCTCGTCAACTTTTATGCCGATGACGCCAAAATGGGGCTTCATCAGGATCGCGATGAGACGGATCTTCTGGCGCCGGTGCTGTCAATATCGCTTGGGAATACCTGCCTGTTTAGGATCGGCGGGCTCTCCCGGACTGACCGAACGAAATCCCTTAAGCTGGAAAGCGGCGATATCTTCGTTCTAGGCGGGGAAGGTCGTCTTTGCTTTCATGGCGTCGATCGAATCTATCCCGGTACATCGACACTCCTGAAATCAGGTGGGCGCATCAATCTGACACTGCGCCGCGTCAATCCATAGCCGGCGATAGATCGCCTACAGTTTTCTGAGAGCAACCGTCTCGACGAGGTGGTTGTCACCCTTGCGCAGGATGAGGTCCGCCCTCGGACGGGTCGGCAGGATGTTTTCACGCAGGTTCTTGAGGTTGATATTGGCCCAGAGGCCCTCCGCGATTTCCTTCGCCTCGTCGACGCTGATCGTCGCGTAGCGATGGAAATAGGAATTCGGATCGCGGAATGCCGTCTGCCGCAGTTTCATGAACCGGTCGACATACCAGCGATGGATCGCGTTCTCGTCAGCATCGATATAGATGGAGAAGTCGAAGAAGTCCGATACCATCGGCACGATCTTGCCATCGGCCGGCAGATTGCGCGACTGCAGCACGTTGATGCCTTCGAAGATCAGGATGTCCGGGCGATCGATCACCCGATGCTCGTTTGGCAGGACGTCATAAGTCAGGTGCGAATAGCTTGGTGCCTTGACGTTCGGCAGCCCAGCCTTGATCGCCGACAGGAAGCGCAGAAGCGCACCGATGTCGTAGCTTTCCGGGAAACCCTTGCGGTTCAGGATCCCGTTTTTCACCAGATGCGCATTGGAATAGAGAAAGCCGTCGGTGGTGACGAGATCGACCTTCGGGCTGGAGGGCCAGCGCGCGAGCAGCTCTTTCAGAATACGGGCCGTCGTGGATTTCCCCACCGCCACGGAGCCTGCAATGCCGATGACGAACGGCGTCTTGAACACGTCGGACATGCTGAGGAAGCGGTTGCGCTGTTCGAAAAGCAGCTGCGACGATTCCACATGCGACGACAACAGGCGCGACAGCGACAGGTAGATCCGGCGCACCTCATCGAGGTCGATCGGATCGTCGATCGATCGCAGGCGGTGTACCTCATCGGCCGTCAGCGTCAGCGGCGTATCGGCCCGAAAATGTGCCCATTCTTCCGAATCGAAGAAGAGATAGGGAGAATAGCCGTTCGCCTGGAAATGATCGAGAACGTCTGGCGTTTCGGGGTCCCGCATAGCTATGGTCATGGATCCTGCCGACTGGCCTTTTCACTCAGGCCCGTCTGAGCGGTCCGACGCTCCAGTTCCTGCATCACGTCTTGTAGCGGGATGGCCGCAATTTTCAATACGACCATCAGGTGATAGAGCAGGTCGGCACTCTCGTAGACGAGGTTTTCCCGATCGTGCTTCACGGCTGCCATAACAGCTTCGATCGCCTCTTCCCCCAGCTTTTTCGCTGCCTTGTCCTGCCCACCGGCCACGAGCTTCGCGGTCCATGACTCGGTGGGGCTCGCCTTGGCTCGGTCCGATACGATGGTTTCTAGATCGGCGAGGGTGAAATTGCTCATGACAGGCCTTTCCGCGTCAGTCGAGACGCATGGCAATGCCGGCAGCAGCCATATGAGCCTTTGCTTGGGCGATCGAATAAGTACCGAAATGGAAGATCGATGCGGCAAGCACGGCCGTTGCATGACCATCGCGGATACCGGCGACGAGGTCGTCGAGATTGCCGACGCCTCCGGAGGCAATCACGGGAACCCGGACGCTGTCGGCGATGGTGCGGGTAAGGCCGATGTCATATCCGCTTTTTGTCCCGTCGCGATCCATCGAGGTCACCAGCAGCTCACCGGCACCACGCTCGACCATCTGGACCGCGAATTCCACCGCGTCTATCCCCGTTGGTTGGCGCCCTCCGTGGGTGAAGATCTCCCAGCGCGGCGTTTCGTTTTCACGTGAAACCCTCTTGGCGTCGATCGACACGACGATGCACTGATTACCGAACTTGTCGGCGGCTTCCGCGACGAAGTCCGGATTTTTGACAGCGGCCGAATTGATCGAGACCTTGTCTGCGCCGCACAGCAGAAGCTTGCGGATATCGCCCACTGCCCGCACGCCACCTCCGACGGTCAGCGGCATGAAGCAGTGGTCCGCCGTCTGCGCCACGACATCGAAGATCGTCTCGCGGTTATCAGAGGATGCTGTGATGTCTAAGAAACAGAGTTCATCGGCGCCAGCGGCGTCATAGGCCTTGGCGGCTTGCACCGGATCGCCGGCATCGATCAGGTCGACAAAGTTAACGCCCTTCACCACTCGACCGTCCTTGACGTCGAGACAGGGGATCACGCGGGCCTT
This sequence comes from Rhizobium glycinendophyticum, assembly GCF_006443685.1. NCBI lineage: Bacteria > Pseudomonadati > Pseudomonadota > Alphaproteobacteria > Hyphomicrobiales > Rhizobiaceae > Peteryoungia > Peteryoungia glycinendophytica. Next base: position 513,598 of record NZ_VFYP01000002.1, read on the forward strand.
GAGTGTCATGGTACGTCCTCAGCCTTTCGCAGCCTGGATCAATGCCAGTGCCTCTTGCGGATCAATCCGGCCATCGTAAAGCGCCCTGCCGGAAATCGCGCCTTCCAGCTTGCGCGCATCCGGCTGCAGCATGCGCTTGATATCCTCGATTGAAGCCAATCCACCGGAGGCGATAACAGGGATGGAAACGGCTTGGGCCAGTTCCAGCGTCGAGGCCCAGTTGATGCCGGTCAGGATACCGTCGCGATCAATGTCCGTATAGATGATCGCGGCAACGCCGGCGCCCTCAAACCGTTTTGCCAGTTCGATCACGCCAAGCTCGGACGCTTCCGCCCAGCCCTCGACGGCGACCTTTCCGCCCTTGGCGTCGATGCCGACGGCGACCTTGTCGGGGAAGCGTTTGCAGGCTTCGATGACGAGGGCCGGATCGCGCACGGCAACGGTACCGAGGATGACGCGCGACAGGCCCCGCGACAACCAGCTCTCGATATGCTCAAGCGTGCGAATACCGCCTCCGAGCTGCACCGGATTTTTCGTTGCCTTCAGGATAGCGTCGACGGCCGCCCCATTGACACTCTCACCGGCAAAAGCACCGTTGAGATCAACGACATGCAACCATTCAAATCCCTGGTCTTCGAAGGCCCGCGCCTGCGCGGCGGGATCGGGATTGTAGACAGTCGCCTGGCCCATGTCGCCGAGCTTGAGGCGTACGCACTGGCCGTCTTTTAGGTCGATGGCGGGGAATAGGATCATGATATGGGTCCTAAGGGCTCACGGCGCCCAGGTCAGGAAATTGGCGATCAGCTTCAGGCCAAGCGCCTGGCTTTTCTCCGGATGGAACTGCGCACCGACCATGGTGTCGCGTCCGACAAAAGCCGTCATCGGGCCGCCATAGTCCGTCGTTGCGATCACATCCACAGCCTGTTCTGCCGCCAGGTGATAGGAATGTACGAAATAGGCATGCAGCCCATCCGGCCCCGTCGGAATGCCGTCGAAGAGCGGGTGAGGGCGGTTGAGCGTCAGCGTATTCCAGCCGATCTGCGGGATCTTCAGGTTGGGATCGGAAGGCGTCATCTCGACGACATCCCCCTTGATCCAGCCAAAGCCTTCGGTCGTGGTCTTCTCCAGGCCGCGCGACGACATCAACTGCATCCCGACGCATATTCCGAAAAACGGGCGGCCCTTCGTTTCGACAACTTCTGTAATGGCATCATGCATACCGGGCACGGCATCGAGGCCCCGGCGGCAATCTGCATAAGCGCCGACGCCAGGCAGCACGATCCGGTCGGCTGATGCGACGCGGTCCGCTTTGTCGGTGAGTTCGACCTCGGCATCGAGGCCAGCCTCGCGGGCCGCACGCTCGAAAGCCTTGGTGGCGGATCTCAGATTGCCGGATCCATAATCGATAATAGCTACACGCATGTCTTCCGTTCCTTTCTGCTCGACGGATGAGATCAACGCCTCAGCCGGAGCAAGGTCGCACGCTCCCTTTGTTGGGGAGCGCGCCCTTAAACCAGGGTACCCTTGGTAGAGGGGATCTGGTTCGCCTGCCGCGGATCAATTTCGGTTGCAGTGCGGAGCGCCCGGGCCACTGCCTTGAAACACGTCTCGGCGATATGATGGTTGTTGGCGCCATAGTGGTTCAGGATGTGCAGCGTGATGCCGGCATTCTGCGCCAGTGCCTGGAAGAATTCTCGAACCAGTTCGGTGTCGAAGGTGCCGATCTTAGGCGCGCTGAACGCGACGTTCCAGACGAGGAACGGCCGACCCGAGACATCGATCGCAGCCTTGGTCATGGTTTCGTCCATGGCAAGGTCGATCGAGGCATAACGCGTGATGCCCTTGCGGTCGCCCAGGGCCTTCGAAATCGCTTGACCAAGCGCAATACCGGTATCCTCGACGGTGTGGTGATCGTCGATATGCAGATCTCCCTGCACGGCGATGTCCATGTCGATCAGCGAATGGCGACACAGCTGCTCCAGCATGTGGTCGAAGAAGCCGACGCCGGTCGAAATCTTGCCCTTGCCGGTGCCGTCGATATGGACGGACACCGAGACCGACGTTTCGTTGGTCTTGCGGGAAATTTCGCCTTTACGTTCTGCCATCGGGCCGCTCCATAGGGGATCTCGGCCCTCCCTTACCAGCAGGGCACGCAAATATCCAGAAGTTACATTGCGTTGCCGCAAGGCAGGCGCCCGCCTTTGCGATCGGATTGCAATCCCCGAAAGCCAACTTACATAGGTCCCGACCAATCGGCAGGGAACTGCCAGAACCAAAGCCCGCGAGGCGGGCAAGCAGGTGACTGATGACAACGATTATTACCGTGCGCAAGGATGGCCATGTGGTGATGGCCGGTGACGGCCAGGTAAGCCTTGGCCAGACTGTCATGAAGGGCAATGCACGCAAGGTGCGACGCATTGGCAAGACTGGTGATGTGATTGCTGGCTTTGCCGGTGCCACCGCAGATGCATTTACGCTTCTCGATCGGCTAGAGAAGAAGCTGGAGCAGTATCCCGGCCAGCTGATGCGCGCTGCGGTCGAATTGGCCAAGGACTGGCGAACCGACAAGTATCTCCGCAACCTCGAGGCCATGATGCTCGTGGCCGACAAGACCATCACGCTGGCAATCACCGGCAATGGCGACGTCCTGGAGCCGGAGCACGGCACCATCGCCATCGGCTCTGGCGGCAATTACGCCTATGCGGCGGCAAGGGCCCTGATGGATAGCGACCGATCAGCCGAAGAGATCGCGCGCCGGGCGCTGACCATCGCCGGCGATATCTGCGTCTACACCAACGGCAACATTGTCATTGAAACGCTCGACGCTGCCTGAACGGGTAGCCGAGCGAGAACGACCTATACGATGATCCGAACGGATCGTCAGGAGCAAAACAGATGACCAATTTTTCCCCGCGGGAGATCGTTTCCGAACTCGACCGCCACATTATCGGCCAGCACGATGCCAAGCGCGCAGTCGCCATTGCGCTTCGCAACCGCTGGCGCCGCCAGCAGCTGTCGGAAGACCTCCGTGACGAGGTCATGCCGAAGAATATTCTGATGATCGGCCCGACCGGCGTTGGCAAAACCGAGATTTCCCGGCGCCTCGCCAAACTGGCCGGTGCACCCTTCATCAAGGTGGAAGCGACCAAGTTCACCGAAGTCGGCTATGTCGGCCGCGACGTCGAGCAGATCATCCGCGATCTGGTCGAGATCGGCATAGTGCTGGTCCGCGACAAGAAGCGCCAGGAAGTTCAGGCTAAGGCGCATGCACTTGCCGAAGAGCGGGTTCTCGACGCGCTTGTTGGCGCGACCGCGTCTCCGGCAACGCGCGACAGCTTCCGCAAGAAGCTGCGCAATGGCGAACTGGACGACAAGGAGATTGACATCGAAGTGGCCGATAGCGGTGCCGGCGCGCCCGGCTTCGAAGTCCCTGGCATGCCGGGCGCCAATATAGGCATCCTGAACCTGTCGGAAATGTTCGGCAAGGCCATGGGTAACCGCACCAAAAAAGTCCGTACCACGGTCAAGGCCTCCTATGGCGACCTGATCCGCGACGAATCCGACAAGCTGATCGACAACGAGATCATCCAGCGGGAAGCGGTCCGGTCGGTTGAGAATGACGGCATCGTCTTTCTTGACGAAATCGACAAAATCGCGGCTCGCGAAGGCGCCATGGGTGCGGGCGTGTCCAGGGAGGGTGTCCAGCGCGACCTCTTGCCCCTCGTCGAAGGCACGACCGTCGCCACGAAGTACGGCCCGGTGAGGACAGACCACATTCTGTTCATCGCGTCAGGTGCCTTCCACGTGTCGAAGCCTTCGGATCTTCTGCCCGAACTGCAGGGCCGTCTGCCGATTCGCGTCGAATTGAAGCCGCTGTCGAAGGAAGATTTTCGCCGCATCCTGACGGAAACCGAAGCGAGCCTCATCCGCCAATACATTGCATTGATGAAAACCGAAGAGCTCGAACTGGAGTTCACGGAAGATGCGATCGATGCCCTGGCCGATGTTGCCGTGCGCCTGAACGAGACAGTCGAAAACATCGGGGCTCGTCGCCTGCAGACGGTGATGGAGCGTGTTCTCGACGAAATATCCTTCCACGCGCCGGATCGCGGCGGCTCAGCCGTGATGATCGACGCCGCCTATGTGCAGCAGCATGTCGGGGACCTCGCCAGCGATACGGATCTGAGCCGCTACATCCTGTGATCTTTGTGCATCTATCAGCCGCTTTCACCGTGTCGCTGGCGATAAAGTGAGAGCGGCTGAGGTCGACAATACAGTCCACACTTATGTAAGGACTGACGCTGTCGGGTCATGGCAATCGTCTGCTTGCCCGCTCAGGGACAGCGCATCGTGCTAGGCATTTCCAGGATCTTCATTCTTGCCATCGCCATACTGGGTTCGGCTCCAGCGATTTCGCACGCCGCCGACAGGGTGCCGCCTGGCAATCGGAATGCAGAACAGCCAACCATCCCCGGAGCCTCCGTTCGACGGACAAAGGCGGGCAAGACAAGCTTCGACCTCAAATATGAGAAGGTGCGCGATCTCCTGCGCATGGACTCTGCTCTGATCGGCAAAATCAAGAAAACGGCCGCAGCCTATGGCATAGCGCCCATTCATATGATCGGCGCGATCGTCGGCGAGCACACCTATAATGTCGACGCCTATGACAGCTTGCAGAGCTATTACGTCAAGGCGGCCTCCTATGCCGGAAACAGCTTCCGTTTTGCTTACGACGGAGAAGGCATCGCTGATTTTTTGAAGCGTCCGGAATTTGCCAATTGTAACGTGTTCAGTGATTCCTACCGCCTCTGGACCTGTCGCGAAGATGTCTGGCAGGACCGATTCCGCGGCAAGACGGTGGGCGGGACCTCCTTTCCCGACAATCGTTTCAGCGCCGTCTTCTTTCAGCCTTTCTATGCCGGACAGACCTTTGGGCTGGGGCAGATCAATCCGCTCACGGCGCTGATGCTCTCGGATCTTGTCGCCGATAAATCGGGTTATCCGAAGCTTGATGAAACCGATGCGGCCGGTGTCTACAAGGCCATCATGGATCCCGACATCTCCCTCGCCTATATGGCGGCCGTGATCCGCAAATCCATTGACGACTACAAGTCGATTGCCGACGTCGATATCTCCAGCAATCCTGGCGTTACTGCGACGCTATTCAACATTGGCAGTACCCAGCAGCGAGCGCGGGCCTTGGCCGCTAAGCGGGCGAGCGGTGCGGCCCAGTGGCCGGAAGAGAACTATTATGGGTGGCTGATCAACGACCGGCTGGACGAGCTGGAGTCGCTGCTCTAACTCCTTCAAGGGCATGACGCCCGAAGGAGCGTGACATGGACGGCATTCCGCAAAAGGCAGGCTTCGAGCCGCCGGCACCGGTTCCGCGCACCGTGCCGCCCAGCCGCTTGGAAATCATCCGCACGGTGCTGAAGAATCCGCTCGAGCTCTGGGGGCTTCCATCCTACACCTGGCCCTGGATCGTTACCCGCTTCTTTGGCCAGACGACAATCATCGCCAACGATCCCGGATTGATCCGCCACGTGCTCGTCGACAATGCGGCGAACTACGAGATGTCGGAGATCCGTCAGCTTGTGCTGCGCCCGATTCTTCGGGATGGTCTTCTGACCGCTGAGGGGCCTGTCTGGAAGCGCTCTCGCAAAGCCATGGCCCCGGTCTTCACCCCTAGGCACGCCCGGGGTTTCGCCCGGCAGATGCGGGAGCAGAGCGAACTCTTTCTCACCCGCTATCAGTCCGGCCCGTCGGGTCTAGTACGCGATATCGCCGTTGACATGACGGAACTGACTTACGCCATCCTGTCGGAGACACTGTTTTCCGGTGGCATTGTTTCGGAGCAGGGCGATTTCGCCCGGGATGTCGATGACCTGCTGCACAGCATGGGACGAGTCGATCCCTTCGACCTGCTGCGGGCGCCGAAATGGGTGCCGCGTTTCACCCGTATTCGCGGGCTCGGCGTGTTGCGCAAGTTCCGCGAACTCGTCCATCGCACGATGGACCACCGTCGCGACATTATCCGCAAGGACCGGGCCACGGCGCCGGACGATTTCCTCACATTGCTCTTGGAGCTGGAAGGTCCCGATGGACTGACTTCGCAGGAGATCGAAGACAATATTCTGACGTTTATCGGCGCCGGCCACGAGACGACGGCCAGGGCGCTTGCCTGGACGCTTTACTGCGTGGCTAACAGTCCCGACATCCGGACCGCCATGGAAACTGAGATCGACAGCGTTCTGGCAACGGACGCCGACCCCGTTGACTGGCTGGAACGCATGCCGCTGGTACGCGCCTCCTTCGAGGAGGCTATGCGGCTTTATCCCCCGGCTCCCTCTATCAATCGGGACGCCGTTGCGGACGACCGCTACGTGGCGCCCAATGGCGAGGTTGTTGAAATTGCCCGGGGAACCACCGTGCTCGTCATGCCGTGGACTCTGCATCGGCACGAACTCTATTGGGATCGGCCCCGGATCTTTGACCCGAACCGTTTCATGCCGGGCGAGCGTGAGAAGATCGGGCGCTTCCAATATCTCCCCTTCGGGGCTGGACCCCGAGTCTGCATCGGGGCAACGTTTGCGCTCCAGGAGGCGGTGATCGCGCTGGCAGTATTGATGCAGCGCTACCGCTTCGACGTGACCGCTCAGACAAAGCCTTGGCCTGTTCAGAAGCTCACGACGCAGCCCGCTGGCGGGCTGCCGATGCGGGTGACGCCGAGATAGCCCTTGAGCGGCATGGCTTTGCCGCGGCTTGGCTGGAAAATGGCCCTTCGCCTGTGCCATAGGTAGGCAAAGCCGGAATGGCATGTGCGAATCGGGGCAGACTGCGTGACATTAGATTACATGCTGGGGATCGACACCGGTGGGACCTATACGGATGCGGTCATCTATAGCGAAAAAGCCGGCATCGTCGCAAAGGCAAAGGCGCTGACGACGCGCCATGACCTGTCGATCGGTATCGCAGGCGCTTTGGAAAACGTTCTTGGCTCGTCCGGCATTCCTCCGTCCTATATCGGCTTGGTCTCGCTATCGACGACGCTCGCAACCAACGCCCTGGTCGAGGGGCAGGGTGGGCGCGCCGGCCTCGTCATGATCGGCTTCGGTCCAGAGGATTTGAAGCGTGATGGCCTGGCCGAGGCCCTGGGTACCGACCCCGTTCTGTTCATCGCGGGCGGCCATGACGTGCACGGCAATGAAACTCCATTTGATGCCGGGGCTTTGGAGCAGGCACTACCCGAGCTTGCCGAGAACGTCTCCTCCTTGGCAATTGCCGGCTACTTTGCCACGCGCAACCCGGGCCATGAACGCCGCGCCCGCGATATTGTTCGTGCCGCCTCCGGCCTGCCGGTCACTTGCAGCCACGAACTGTCGTCGAAACTCGGCGGACCGCGACGGGCGCTCACAACACTGCTCAATGCCCGGCTCGTATCCATGATCGACCGCTTGATCGGCTCCGCGGAGCGATACCTGGTGGAGCGCGGTATTCATGCGCCGCTGATGGTCGTTCGGGGTGATGGTGCGCTGATTTCCGCAGCAGAGGCGCGCGCGCGCCCCATCGAGACGATCCTCTCCGGGCCGGCCGCTAGTCTCGTCGGCGCCCGCCATCTCACCGGTCTTGACGATGCCGTAGTCTCCGATATCGGCGGCACCACGACGGATGTTGCCGTCATGGAGAAGGGCCAGCCGCGCCTCGATCAGGAAGGAGCAGTCGTCGGTGGCTACAGGACTATGGTCGAGGCTGTCGCCATGCGCACATACGGTCTCGGTGGCGATTCCGAGGTTCGCATCGACGACCGTGGTATGAATGCGAAGATCGAGCTCGGGCCGCGAAGGCTGGTCCCACTCAGTCTGGCTGGGGCTTTACACGGCGCTGCAATCCGCGAGGTGCTGGAACGTCAGCTGCGGGCACCCCATCTCGGGCGCCATGACGGCCGCTTTGCTGTTCGCACCGGCGTGCCCGACAATTTGGCCGCCGGACTGCAGCCGCAGGAAGCGGCTCTCTTTTCCAAGATCGGCTCTGTGCCGTTGCCTCTCGATACCCTGATCACTTTTACCCAGCAGAAGGCGACGCTGGACAGGCTGGTCGCCCGCGGCCTCGTGCACATCTGTGGAGTAACGCCGTCGGATGCCATGCACGTGCTCGGCAGGCAGGGCCAATGGGATCGCGAGGCGGCCGAACTCGGGATCCGTCTCGCCATCCGCCAGAAAGATGGCAGCGGGCAACCCATCGCCACATCGATAGAGGATATGGCCGAGCGCATTGTTGCGCGGCTCACGCGCCAGTCATGCGAAGTCATTTTGGCTGCAGCACTCGCCGAGGATGGGCTGACGGACGTCGACCCGGCGAAATCGATTCTTATCGACCGGGCACTTAAACGCGAAACGGGGATTGCGAGATTCTCGCTGTCGCTAGACCGTCCGCTGATCGGCCTCGGGGCCTCCGCCAGCGTCTACTATCCCGCAATTGCAGACATGCTCTCGGCAGACTGCGCAGTTCCTGATGATGCCGATGTCGCCAATGCCGTCGGTGCCGTTGTCGGGCAGGTTCGAAGCACTGTTCATCTTGTTGTGACGTCGCCGGAGGAGGGGCTTTTCATTCTCTCCGGCATCGGCGAGAGCAAGCGCTTCACGGATGAGGCCGAAGCCCTGGATGCGGCCCGCTCCGCGGCAGCAGAGCTTGCGCGTAGCCAGGCTGAAGCCAGTGGCGCGCTCGATCTTGTCACCACGCTGCGAGAGGAGCGTGATGCTCCGGAAATCCAGGGACGCCGTAAACTTGTTGAGGCGCGCATATCTGCAACGGCAAGCGGCCGCCCACGGACGGCCAGAGAACACTAATTTCCAAAACGGAAACAATCTTTGTTATTCGTGCCGGATTGACCGAAAATGAAATTGAGCGAAGCTGTTCTCAAAACAGATACCGCGAAGCTTTGGAGATATTATCGTGATCTTTGTCGACCAATACGGATTGTCCATCGACACCAAGCTGTACAATTTTCTCGTGGATCACGCCCTTCCCGGAACCGGGGTCGGCGGCGATGACTTTTTCGCCGGCTTCGCCGCCATCGTTCATGATCTAGGCCCCAAGAACCGGGCTTTGCTTGCGAAACGTGACGCCTTCCAGGCCAAGATCGACGCATGGTATCGCCAGAAGGGTGCGTCGTCCAATCTCGCGGTCTATGAGCAGTTCCTGCGCGACATCGGCTATATCCTGCCTGAAGGTCCGGATTTCACCATCGCAGTCGACAACGTCGATCCAGAGATTGCGATGGTCGCGGGCCCGCAGCTTGTCGTTCCCGTCATGAATGCGCGTTATGCTCTGAATGCGGCAAACGCCCGTTGGGGTTCTCTTTACGATGCCCTTTACGGAACTGATGCCATTCCGGAGAGCGACGGTGCAGAGAAGGCCAAGGGGTACAATCCAGAGCGGGGTGCCAAGGTCATCACCTGGGCTCGCCAGTTCCTGGATCAGTCGAGCCCCCTCGCGGCGGGTGATTGGTCGAAGGTTGCAAAGCTTTCGGTCCAATCAGGCGCCCTCTCGGTCGTCCTGACCGATAGTGGCGTGACCGGCCTTGCGGATCCCTCGCAATTCGTCGGCCATCGTGGCGAGACAGAAAACCCCTCTGCCGTGATCCTTCGCAAGAACGGCCTCCATCTGGAAATCCTGGTCGATGCCACGGGAATGATCGGCCGGACTGATCCGGCGGGCATAAATGATGTGAGGCTCGAATCGGCTCTCACGACAATCATGGACTGCGAGGACTCAGTTGCAGCCGTCGATGCGGAGGACAAAGTCGCCGTCTATACAAACTGGCTCGGTCTGATGAAGGGCGATCTCACCGAAGAGATCGTCAAGGGTGGCAAGTCTTTCACCCGCGCCTTGTCGGGCGACATCTCCTTTATCGGCGCCGATGGCACGTCGGCTACCCTGCCAGGACGCTCCCTCATCCTGGTCCGCAATGTCGGGCATCTGATGTCCAACCCGGCGATCCGTGACCGCGACGGCAACGAAGTGCCGGAGGGTATCATGGATGCCGCAGTCACGGCCCTCATCGCCCTGCATGACGTCGGCAAGAACGGTCGTCGAAAGAACTCGCGCGCCGGCTCCATGTATGTGGTCAAACCGAAAATGCACGGTCCTGAAGAGGTGGCCTTTGCCTGCGAGATCTTCTCCCGGGTCGAACAGCTTGTCGGGATGGCGCCCAACACGATCAAGATGGGTATCATGGACGAGGAGCGTCGCACGACCGTCAACCTGAAGGAATGCATCCGTGCCGCCCGTGAGCGCGTCGTGTTCATCAATACCGGCTTCCTCGATCGCACCGGAGACGAGATCCACACCTCGATGGAAGCGGGACCGATGATCCGCAAGGGCGATATGAAACAGGCCGCCTGGATTTCGGCCTACGAAAACTGGAATGTCGACATCGGCCTCGAATGTGGCCTTTCGGGCCATGCCCAGATCGGCAAGGGCATGTGGGCGATGCCCGACCTGATGGCCGCCATGCTCGAGCAGAAGATAGCCCATCCGAAAGCCGGCGCCAATACGGCTTGGGTGCCTTCGCCGACGGCAGCCACCCTTCATGCCACCCATTACCACAAGGTCAATGTGGCAGATGTCCAGAAGACACTGAAGTCGCGAGAGAGGGCCAAGCTCGCCGACATTCTTTCTGTTCCGGTTGCGGTCCGTCCGAACTGGACACCGGAGGAAATCCAGCGCGAACTCGACAACAATGCGCAGGGCATCCTTGGCTATGTCGTTCGCTGGATCGATCAGGGCGTCGGTTGCTCGAAGGTGCCGGACATCAACAATGTCGGTCTGATGGAAGACCGCGCGACCCTGCGGATCTCGGCGCAGCATATGGCCAACTGGCTGCATCACGGGGTCGTTACACAAGATCAGATTGAGGAAACGATGAAACGCATGGCAGTTGTCGTTGATCGGCAGAACGAAGGCGACGCGGCCTACCGCCCGATGGCCACAAACTATGATAGCTCAATAGCCTTTCAGGCAGCCCTCGAACTGGTACTGAAAGGCAGAGAACAGCCGAACGGTTATACCGAGCCGGTCCTGCACCGCCGCCGCCTTGAACTGAAGGCGCAATTGCGCGCCTGAACAAAACGTCGCCACCTTAAAGCATAAAGGCCGCCCGATCGCTCCGGCGGCCTTTATGCTGAAGGACTGCGAATGTCTTACTGCTGAACGATGACCTTGGCGCCGCGGCCCGGCTTGACCCGGTTGTAAAGGTCGATCACGTCCTGGTTCATCAGGCGAATGCAGCCCGAAGAAGCCGCCGTGCCGATGGACGCCCATTCCGGCGTTCCATGCAGGCGGAACAGCGTGTCTTGGCCCTTGTCGTTGAATAGATACATGGCACGTGCACCGAGCGGGTTCTTCAGGCCGGGATCCATGCCCTTCTCCACATAGCGGGCGATTTCCGGCTTACGCTCTGCCATTTCCTTCGGCGGATGCCATGTCGGCCATTCCTGCTTCCAGGCGATGTAGGCTTCGCCTTCCCAGGCAAAACCCTGCTTGCCCACGCCAATACCGTAGCGAACGGCCTGGCCACGCGGCAGGACGTAGTACAGGAAGCGCTCGCGCGTGTTAACGATGATCGTGCCCGGCTTCTCGCTGGTCGAGTAGTTGACGATCTGGCGGTGAAACTTCGGATCTACCTTCTGGATCGGGATCGCCGGCAGGGCAAAGCCGGCATCGGTCACGGTCCCATACGCATCACTGAAAATCTGGACCTTGGTGGTTTCTGCAACCTTGTCGGTTTCGCCGGAGGTCGTCGTGCAGCTCGCGAGGCCGACGGAGGTCAGTAGGCCGATCGCGATCGTAAGTGTGCGGAAGCGCATGGGTGACTCATCAATGTTGGCTGGGAGATGGTACCGTGACCATCTGTGAATATGGTTTATTTTGGATTAATGTCGCCCACGCAAGGGCCACGTAACCGCCGGATGTCTTCGGCGGTGCAAAATGACTCGTCATTGTTTTTTTGCAACATAGCGGTCGGCCGTCACGGACATATTCATGACTTTACTTTCTGTTTCCACTAACAATCCGTTAATCGACGGCCGCCAGTCGGATCGTGCCATGATGGTGCGTCGCGGTGTGCAGGCTTTAATGACCGACCTGCGATTCGCCGTCCTGCCGGAACTCACGCTCGCCAATGGCCGGCGTGCAGATCTGATCGCTCTGTCGGAAAGGGGCGACATCTGGATCATCGAGATCAAATCCTCCATTGAGGACTTCCGCGTGGATAGGAAGTGGCCGGACTACCGGCGATATTGCGATAGGCTGTTCTTTGCGACGCATCCCGGCGTACCGATCGAGATCTTCCCCGAGGATTGCGGCTTGCTGTTATCCGATGGTTATGCCGGTCACATCCACCGCGACGCGCCGGAACATCGGCTTGCGCCGGCGACCCGCAAGTCGGTCACGCTGGAATTTTCCCGGACGGCAGCACAGCGGCTGATGCTCGCAGAATGGGCGGCGCGCGCGCCGCTCTAGCGCCGGGTTATTTCGGCGCGCGCTTCGCGAGAATCCGCTGCAGTGTGCGGCGATGCATGTTTAGCCGTCGCGCCGTTTCCGACACATTGCGTTCGCAACTCTCATAGACCCGCTGGATGTGCTCCCAGCGAACTCGGTCGGCAGACATGGGATTCTCAGGAATCTCCGCCTTCTCACCAGGCCGCTGCGTCAGCGCCAGATAAATGTCGTCTGCATCAGCAGGTTTGGCGAGGTAATCAAGCGCGCCGAGTTTAACTGCCGTCACAGCAGTCGCGATATTTCCGTATCCGGTCAGCACGATGATGCGCGTGTCTGAGCGACGCTCGCGAATGGCTTCTATGACATCGAGGCCTGTCCCGTCGCCGAGGCGGAGGTCGACGACCGCATAGCTTGGAGGCGCCTCTTTAGCCTTGGCGATTCCCTCGGCAACCGACCCCGCTAGGTCCACGGTAAATCCCCGACTTTCCATCGCGCGCGCCAATCGACGCAGGAAAGGTGCATCGTCATCGACGATCAGCAGCGTCGGATTGGGTCCCAGATCGTGAGTGACGTGCTGCGGGCTTTGCGCAGTCGTTTTGGCGAGAGTGGATGCAACATCAGTCATGTTCAACAACCTTGAGACAGTTAAGAGCCTCTTTCCGCGAAGTTATGACGAGGAAAGACGAGGGGGTAAAGTCATATGCGTTCATAACGGCGTGTCCGCCTCCATGAACTCCCGGGGCCATTGCACCACAACCCGCGCTCCGGATCCCAGTGTCTCGCCATTTTCGAACTGCAAGCTCGCCCCTGAGCGCTCGAGCAAAGTTTTGGCAATGAAAAGACCCAGTCCCAGTCCGCCGGCCCTGGATTCACCCTGTCTGCTGGTAACATAGGGCTCGCCAATTCTTTGCAAGACCCCCGGCGAGAATCCCACACCGTCATCTTCTATGGCAACCGTGACGGATGTGGGTGAATGGTCCACGGTCACCGTCACCTTTGATCGCGCATAATCGACGGCATTCTCCAGAAGATTGCCAAGGCCGTAAAGGATCGCCGGGTTGCGGCTCCCGACCGGTTCGCCGACCCGGCTCGACAGCTCGATCAATTCAACCTTAATCCCAAGTTCCCGGTGCGGTGCGATCACCTCCTCGATCAGCGACGAAAGGGGCATTTCCCGCATATGCGCTTCGCCTTCCGAGGCGAGTGTCGTCAACCGACGCAGGATGTCGCGGCACCGCTCGCTCTGGCTGCGCAGGAGCTGCACGTCCTCCCGGTAGCGCTCGTCTTGGCCGAGCTCGCGTTCCATCTCCTTCGCAACCACACTGATGGTGGCAAGCGGTGTGCCGAGTTCGTGCGCCGCTGCCGCTGCAAGCCCATCGAGCTGGTGCAGGTGCTTTTCCCGTTGCAGGATCAGCTCCGTTGCCGTCAGCGCGTCGGCAAGCAGCGTCGCCTCCTGCGATACGCGATAGGCATAAAAGGCGGCAAACGCCATCATCGAGACAATCGAACTCCACATGCCGAGCTGCAGCAGCGGATGCACTTCAGGCGTCCGTCCCTCGAACCAGGGCAGGGGAAAAGGCGTGAAGGCCAGCAGCGTGATGAAGGCAAGTGCCGTGACGAAGAGTGCGATTGAGTGACGGTTCGGCTGCGACGCAAATGAAATGATGACTGGGATGCAGATAAGGGGCGCAAAGGGGTTGGCGAGACCGCCGGTGATGAACAAGAGCGCGCCCATCTGGAAGAGATCCAGTGCCAGCACCGCGAAGGCAGCAACTGGCTCGAGCCGGTAGGTCGGCGGAAAGGCAACCGAAAGCAGCGCATTTGCCGCAGCGAGCGCAGCGACAAGGCCCAGGCACGTCATCAGCGGCAGCGAGAAGTCAAACCAGTAGGCAACCAAGATGACAGTTAGCAACTGCCCTGCCACAGCCACCCAGCGCAGCCGCACGAGCGTTTCAAGCCGCAGTCGTCGGCTGGAGGGCCCGAATTTCGTTGCTAGATCCATGGTCATCGGCAAACGCCTTTCTGTATCGCAGTTCAGGTGCCCCGCGGCTTGGCCCGGGTCGTGGGGGCAGCCGATGCCGGATCGTCCGGCCAGGGGTGCTTCGGGTAACGGCCCCGCATGTCCGCCCGCACATCCCGCCACGAGCCGGCCCAGAACCCTGGCAGGTCCCGTGTTGTCTGAATGGGTCGATGCGCCGGCGACGTCAACTCCAAGAGCAGTGGCAATTTGCCGCCGCCGATGGACGGATGGGTCTTCAAGCCGAAGAGCTCCTGCACGCGGATCTGCAAAACGGGCTCCGCCCCGTCATAGCGTATGGGATGCGCCTGTCCCGTCGGTGCCATATAATGTGTCGGCGCCTGCCGTTCTAGTTCGCGCTGCAATCCCGGCGGCACCAGAGCCATCAACCCGTCGTGCAGGCTCCCGGGGGAAATCTCCTGCAGACCTCCCACGCCTGACTGGAATGGCACGAACCAGTCTTCCAGACGTGCCACCAGCCCGTCGTCACTGGTGTCGGGCCAGGGATCCCCGTGCAGACGGTAAAGAAACCCCAGCCGCTGGCGCAATTGTTCTGCAGCCTTTGAGAATGGCAGAACGGACGGCCCCAGCTGCCGCACACCGTCGGCAAGCGCCTGTGCTGCAGCCTCACCCTTCGGTTTGGGCAAGGGGGTCTCATCAAGGATAATCGCGCCAATTCGTGTCACGCGTCGTGCGCGCACCTGTCGGCTTGCCAGGTCGAAGCCGCTCTCATCCAGTGTCTGGATTGCGTCAGGCATGACCTCCTCAATGCTGCTCCGGCTGATCTCCGCAGCCGACAGGATCCGCGCCTGAGCCGCCTTTCCTGTGAGGTCCGCGACGACCAACATATCGGCCCCCGCCAGACGCTCCGTCGGGGGTAGCTCCGCCCCGCGGCCATTGGCCATGACGAAGCGTCCACGCCCGCCGCGCCGCTTGGCAATACGATCCGGGAAAGCATGCAAAAGAAGGCTTCCGGCCGTTTCCGCCCTTCCTTCAGCTGCGTTCCCGAACCCGGCGACCAGCCGCGAGGCCAGCATGCGGGCGCTCTTTGCTCGCTCTCCGTTTTCCCGGCTAAAATGGCGCAGGCGCTCGTCGAGATCCACATCGTTTCCACCCAGACCCTGCTCGGTCAGCAATACCGCGAGATCGGCGGCTGGCCGAGCCGATCCGCCTTCGGCTGCCGCAAGCACCATGGCGGCGAGTCTCGCCGGAAGCCCGAAATCCCGCATCTGCCGGCCACGCGCTGTGAGCTGGTAGCTGGCATCCAGCGCCCCGAGCTGGATCAGCAGTTGCCGCGCCTCTGCGAGCGCCACCGCAGGCGGCTGATCGATGAGCGCAAGCTGCGCCGGATCGGTCACGCCCCAATGGGCCATGTCGAGGGCGAGCCCGGACAGATCGGTCGCCAGGATCTCCGGTGGCGTGAAGGCAGGCAGGGCTGCGGTCTGCCCCGCATGCCAGAGCCGGATCGCGATCCCAGGCTCGGTCCGGCCTGCGCGGCCCGCGCGCTGATCCGCCGAAGCGCGCGAGACGCGCACGGTCTCCAGCCGGGTAATGCCCGTCGATGCTTCATACACGGGCAGGCGCTGCAGTCCGCTGTCGATCACAACGCGCACGCCGTCGATGGTGATCGAGGTTTCCGCAATCGAAGTCGATAAAACGACCTTACGCTTCGAAGCGGGTGCCGGGCGAATGGCAGCGTCCTGCTCCGCCTGGCTGAGATTGCCATAGAGAGGTGTGACCAGCACATCGGCCGCAACCCGTCCCTCCAGCCGTTCGGCGACGCGGCGGATCTCCGCCTGACCCGGTAGGAAGGCCAGGATCGAGCCGTCTTCGCTCCCAAGCGCCGCCAGTATTGCAGAGGTCATCGCGTCCTCGATCCGTTCATCTCCAGTTCTGTCGCGGTACCGCATCTCCACCGGAAAGCTGCGTCCCTGGCTGATCACCGCTTGCGACTGCCCCGTCAGCCGCGTCACGCGCTCCACATCGAGCGTTGCCGACATGACGACGATCTTGAGATCAGGCCGCAGCGCTGACTGCGCATCGAGCGCCAGCGCCAACCCGAAATCCGCATCGAGCGACCGTTCGTGAAATTCGTCAAAGAGAACGGCGCAGATCCCGGTGAGCTCGGGATCGTCGAGGATCATCCGGACGAAAACGCCCTCGGTCACCACCTCAATCCGGGTCTCGGCGGAAATCCGGTTGTCGAGCCGCATGCGATAACCAACCGTGGCCCCGACATCCTCGCCCAGCAGGCTGGCCATCCGCGCGGCCGCCGCCCGTGCCGCCAAACGCCGGGGCTCGAGCAGAATGATGCGCCCATCGCCACGCCATGGCTGATCGAGCAGAGACAGCGGAACGAGCGTCGTTTTGCCTGCTCCCGGCGGCGCCGAAAGTACCAGCCGATTCTGCGCCTCCAGATGTGAGCCGATCGCAGAAAGCCGTTCCGTGATCGGCAGTATGGGGAGGGAAGGACGTATCATGTCGGGATGTGGCCAACCGATACGGTTTCATAGGCGAGGATAGCACCTGCCAGATCTTCCAGTGCCGCTCCGACGGATTTGAAAAGCGTGATTTCTCCCGAGGACTGCCGACCTGGTGCGGTTCCGCTCACCAGTTCCACGAGCTCGGCCTTGATGTCCGCGGGGGTAATCACCCCGGCCTCAAGCGGCTGTAGCAGGTCCCCGGCCTCAGCAAAGGCCCCGGCGCGCGTATCAACGAACAGACTTGCCCGCTTTACCGCCTCGTCATCACTCTCCCGCATGTCCTTGCGGAAAGCGCCCACGAGATCAAGATGGCTTCCGGGTTTCAGCCAAGCGCCCAGTACAAGCGGTGCATGGGAAAGGGTCGCACAGGAGAGGATGTCGGCAGAACGTGCTGCGGCTTCGAGGTCGCTGACTGCCTCGGCTGCGTAGCCAAGGCCTCTCGCCTCCGCGACCACGGCCTGCGCCTTGGAGAACTCGCGTCCCCAGACCATCACCTTCTCTATAGGGCGTACCTGGCTATGCGCCTCGATCAGGTTCAGCGACAGCCGCCCGGTGCCGACGACGAGCAAGGTCGATGCGTCAGCGCGTGCAAGATGGCGTGCAGCAAGAGCGGAGGTCGCCGCAGTCCGGCGTGCCGTAAGCTCGCCACCATCGATCACGGCGAGCAATTCACCGGTCTTGCCCGAGGAGAGGAGATAACTGCCGTGGATCGCGGGGAGACTACGCACATGATTGTCGGGAAAGACCGAGACGAGCTTCACTCCCATATATGCGCCCGGCCGCCAGGCCGGCATGAGAAGCAGTGTCGCATCACGCTCCCCGGGAACTTCAATCGTATGATGGTGACGAACCGGCATGACGCAGCCACTGGTGAACATCTGGCTGATCGCGTCGATCAGCGGCGGGAAGGAAAGAGAGCGGGCAGTATCGGCTTGATCGAGTATGCGCATGATAGGGAAACCTCCTGAACTGCAGCCGACACTAGCCAAGCCCAGGGGGCCTTGCAAACTGCGTGACTGGGAGAGCCTGCTGCGGGGTCCATGACTGCCGTGAAACAAGGCCACACAGCTGCCCAAATCTCCAAACCGGAAATAAAGAACGCAATTTCAATCACTTGTCGCTTTTTCTCATTTTTTCCGAGAACAGCTGTTGACGTGTCGGAAGGTGGAATCTATACATCCGCTCACTGACGAGGGCGGCGGCGCTGCTAGCGACGAAGTCCTTCGTTTTAGAGAAAACCTCAACGAAATTGGCTGAGATGCTGATTGAATGCCGGGTTCAGGCTTGGCGGGATGGTTTTTTGACGG